>DAOWNU010000168.1 GCA_030642425.1 bacterium
CAACTGCAGCATTTAATGATGTTTCAGGAGTTTTATAATGAATAACGATAATAAGAATTTAATTGCCTACTGTGGTCTTTACTGTGGGGATTGCTTTAGCTATAAAGGAGAAATTGCCGATTTGGCAAGGGACCTCAGAAAAGAACTACGGGCGACAAGGTTCGATAAGACGGCGGAGTTCATATCGACCATGTCTTACTTCGAGATATTTAAAAATTACCCGCAATGTTATGAGCTTTTGGGGGCCTTAGTAAAATTCCGCTGCAAAAAGGCCTGCAAGGGCGAAGGCGGACCGCCGTTTTGCAAAATAAGGAAATGCTGCCGGAAGAAAAATATACCGGGTTGTTGGGAGTGCGATGAATTTGAAACATGCGAGAAATTAGATTTCTTAAAACCATCTCACGGAGATGCTCATATAAAAAATTTGAGAAAAATCAGAAAAAAAGGGATCGATGGATTTCTCGAAGGAAAGAAATATTGGTATTCCAAGGAAAAAACGTAGAGAGCCATTAAATGAATAAATACAAACTACAAAAAGATAAGCTGCAAAATTTCCTCGAACAACTCGCGGAACGATTCGCGGTCTATGCTCCGGTCGAAAAAAACGGCATAACGTCCTTTGCCGAACTCGAACCGGGGCAATTGCCAGCATTGGATTTCCTCCGAACCCAAAAACCTCCGAAAGATATATTTTACCCGCAAACGGAAGTTATTCTCAAGTTCGACGAGGACGGGACCAAATCCACCGAATACACCGGCAAACCTATAGCCGTATTCGGCGTCCGCCCCTGCGATGCGAAGGGTTTCGTTATCGTCGAAAGGGTTTTTGTCGATAAGAAATATGAGGACTTTTACTGGGCGATTAGGCGAAAGGATTCCCTCGTAATTTCGATAGGCTGCAATGAACCGCTGCGTTCCTGTTTCTGCAACTGGGTTGGCGGCGGCCCCTTCGACACGACCGGTTCGGACGTCCTTGCCACGGATACCGGAACCGAATATATATTGCAGCCGGTTAGCGAGTTCGGCGAGAGGGTCATGGCGGAAATCGAAAAACTCGAAAAGGCGACCGAAAAGGATATCGACAAGGCGAAGGCATTACAAACCAAAGCATTAGCTTCGATGCCCGAACCGCCCGCGCTGGATTCGCTCAAAAGCTCGCTGGACGCGCTTTTCGACGATCCTTTCTGGGACGAAGTTACCGCGAAATGTCTCGGCTGCGCGGCGTGCACGTTCTCCTGCCCGACGTGCTATTGTTTCGACATTCAGGACGAGAGCAGACGCGGCAAGGGTGTTCGAATTCGCATCTGGGATACATGCCAGTTCCCGCTTTTCACAAAAGAGGGTTCCGGGCACAATCCGAGGAAATCCCAGATGTCGAGGCTCAGACAAAGATATATGCACAAATTCAGTTATATGGTGGAAACGCAGGGGGAGTTCGGGTGTGTCGGTTGCGGCAGATGCGTGAGTTCCTGCCCGGTAAATATCGATGTCAGGGAGTTTATTGTCGAAGCTATCGCGACGGCGCGGGATAAAGGAGTCGAAGCATGAAGAATATCTATATGCCGATCCCCGTCCGGGTGAAAAGTATCCGCAGCGAATCGGACGACAGGACACTTCGGACGTTCGACCTCGAATTCGTTCACGAAGATGACGCTTTCGATTATATGCCCGGCCAGTTTTGCCAGCTTTCCATTCCCGGAGTGGGCGAAGGGCCTTTTGGGATAGCGTCCTCCCCCACTGAGAAAGGCTTCCTGCGTTTCACGGTGAACCGCGTGGGAGTGCTCACAACCGCGCTTCATTATCTTCGGGAAGGCGACGAGATCGGTATTCGCGGCCCGCTCGGAAACTATTATCCGGTCGATGAGTTCCGGGGAAAAAATGTCGTGATAGTCAGCGGCGGATTCGCATTAACGACATTGCGCTCTCTGACTGTTTATCTCCGCGATCCCGCCAACAGAGGGGATTTTGGCGATATAACATTAATATACGGCGCAAGGCGGCCCGGCCTTATGATCTATCGGGATGAACTCGAGGTTTGGGAAAAGGAAGACGATATAGCCGTCTATCTGACAATAGATCAGGCAGTTGAAGGCTGGGACAAAATGGTCGGTTTCGTTCCGACCGTCACAAAAGAGATTTCGCCAAGTTCAAAGGACGCATGGGTAATGCTCTGCGGCCCGCCGATTATGATAAAATACACACTGCCGACACTGGCCGAACTCGGTTTTCCTCCGGAGAGAATATATACTTCGCTCGAACGCCGGATGAAGTGCGGGATCGGCAAATGCGGCAGGTGCAATATTGGTTCAAAATATATTTGTTTAGACGGGCCGGTGTTTTCATTTGCGGAAATCGAGAAAATTCCCGAAGAGATATAGCCAAAAGGGAGAGATATAATGGATACAATTGTATTAAAAAAGCAAGACCCAAAAATCAAAAACGATATCGCGGCGAGAACGGGCGCGGAGAAATTCAAACTGTGTTTCACATGCGGCACTTGCACCGCGAGCTGCCCAGTCGCCGAGGTCAACGAAGATTACGATCCTCGCAAACTCATTCGTATGTCGATTTTCGGGATGCGCAAGGGCGTGCTTAGCTCGGACATAATTTGGATGTGTCAGCGATGCTACGTATGTTACGCGCGCTGCCCCCAAAACGTGAAATTCGCGGACGTAATGGGTGTTCTGAGAGAGATGTCAGTCGAGGAGGGTTTTTCACCGAAAGAGAGGATCGAGCGGATCGAGGAACTCGACCGATTCGCTCAGGATTTAAGATGTAATTTCGTGGAGCAGCTTATCAACCCGGACGATAAGCAGCGCAAAAAAATAGTAGCCATGGTGGACGAGAAGTTAAACGAGAAAAAATAATTCGATTGCACCGCGAGCCGGTGTCAATTTGAGGATTTGATTATGGCTAAATCAGCCAGCGAACAAAAGGAAAAACGCACTCAGCGACGACGCTCCCGCGCCGAAATTCGGAGATCGACAAAAATAGCCTCGAAGCGGAAGGCGAAAGAGCTGCATGCAACCCTGCGCACCGCCGTGAAGGTTTGCGGCCTCACGCCGATTCAAATCGCCGATTTTTCCGGCCTGGATTCGTCCACGGTCCGGCGCATTTTGAAGGGATATAGCGAGAGCACGCAGATGGACACGTTCGTTGCGCTCCTTCGGGTCGCCGGTTTCAAAATCGAAATCGTTCATGTCGAACCGGGCGAGGACGATTTCCGCAAATACAGGCGGGTTTCGCTTCCGCCGCTGAAGGAAGATGAACAATAACTTTGGAATGACCGGCTCGCGACCTCAAAAGACGCGGCAACTATAGGTCTCGATCCGTTTTATATAACTGTTCTTTCAAATCGATTAACCAAAGAGCGCCCGTATTCCGCACAAAATTGTCCGTTTATGCTCGATTATGCGGCTGAAGGAGAGATATTCTCTTCGTTTGTTGGAATATTTTGCAAAACCATGTCGAAAATCGCATCGATTGGCCAATTGCCTTTGAAATTCATGTCGATAATTGCGCCGTCGATGTCGAAAGATAAAATCGGATGACGACTCGGACGCATCGACGCACGAAGCGGGAGCATCGATACATGTTGCGGGAGCATCGACGCACACCCCGGGAGAATCGACGCACGCCATGGGAGAATCAACGCATGTCGTGGGAGCATCGACTCACTTCGCAGGAGCATCGGTTCATGTCTAATGTGCATCTACGCATGTCGCGGGAGCATCGACGCCGGTTAATTGTGAATAGATTTATCATTGTTATACAGCTTTTGTTGTGTAAATGGGATCGCCCGGCTGTCGGCCAGAGTAATCGAGACGAAGCGGAGCTTCTGAACATAAACATAGCGTAGACTTCGGCGATAGCTCAGTCGAACGCTATAACTACGCAACGAGAAATTGTGGGAGCTGCGCAAAAAAATAGCAGCCATGTTGGACGAGAAGTTAAACGAGAAAAAATAATTCTACACGGAGAGAAACGTGGATCAAGAAAAAAAATTAAGTTTCGACGATCTCAAACGAGACGTCATAGATAAGGGCCTTTGCAATAAATGCGGCTCGTGCGTGTCTTTTTGCACCGCGAGCCGGGTTGGCGCTATCGAAATGTGCGGCTGCTCGGACAATACCCCCCAGTGGGTCGATCCCGACAAGTGCTACAACTGCGGCATCTGTTATTTGATTTGCCCACAAACAAAAGACCTGAACGAAACGATCCGCGACGAATTCGACTGGGTCTCCCCCGCCGGGAAATACCGCGATATCGTCACGGCACGGGCCACCGATAAAGATATTCTGGCGGTCGCAACCGACGGCGGCGTTGTCACCGCGCTTCTTCTGTATATGCTGGAGAACAACGTTATCGATGGGGCGATAGTCTCACGGCGCACCGGATTATTCAGCCGGGAACCCGATATTGTAACGACCAGAGAGGGGCTTATCGAAGCGGCCGGATCGAGTTTCTCCGAGGCCCAGCTTCTGGACGAAGTCGGCCACAAATACACCGATTACGTGCCGATAATCCCCGCGGTTCAACTGCTCGGGCCACGGCGAACTATAAGACTTGCGGCAGTCGGGACCCCCTGTCAGATTCTCGCCATTCGCAAGATGCAATCCTTGAACATACTTCCCTCGGATATAATCCATTTCACGATCGGTTTGTTCTGTATGCAGTGTTTCGCGTTTAACAGCCTTATGGATAAAGAGTTTATCCGGCAGCATAAGATCAATCCCGCGGATATAAAGAAGATCAACGTTAAGGAAAATTTCCGGTTGGAACTGAAGTCGGGCGTAACGATGCATATACCTTTCGAGGAGATAGAGGATATCGCCCGTCCGGCGTGTTTAACGTGCAAGGATTTTGCGAACGACTTCGCGGATATTTCCGTTGGGGGTTTAGGGTCGCCGGATGGCTTTACCACGTCCATGATCCGGACTACCGTCGCAAAGCGGTTATTCACGGACGCGGTGAATAAGGGATATATAGAGGTTACCGGGCTGTCGGACGCTGAGAAGGCGAGTATCGGGAATCTGATCGGGTCGTTCGTGGTTAAAAAACAGGAGAGGGCCGAAAGAAAGCAGGCTGAATTAGATGATTTCGATTATATCGACGACATCATCGCGAAAAGCGCAAATTTAGCGGATGAAGACTCGAGTTTCCTAAAATCCGGCGCTTTTGAAAATGTCTGCGACGAATGCGAGAAGCTTAACCGCCATTTAAGCTGGGTTATTGGATTCGTCAGTCACGAGCTTTCCAATACCATTGGAACGACTCTTATGAACATAAGCGCGCTCGCCAATCCGGAGATTTCAAGCCGGGTTAGCGATGAAAAGAAAACCAAAATGTTGCTGGCCGCTATCGGCAGTTTGAAACTCATGCAGGATATGATCCGAAA
>DAOWNU010000310.1 GCA_030642425.1 bacterium
GGTCGCCGAAATGCGCCAATAAACTCTTGACAGTAACCGGCCCGATATTCGGGACGTTATTCAGCGCGATATGCCAGTATATTCGTTGTTTCTCAAGCGAATCCATTATCCCGCTTCCTTTATTTCGAATATTTTATTGTAACTATTTCTCATCAATTCAATCAACCCTTCGCCGTTTACTGAGCTATTCAGAATCGCGGCCCCGCCCAACTCTTCCCGCCAGTCTCGCCCACGCTCCGCCGCGTCCAGTTTCGTCCCGACTACAAAATCGGGCTTTCTCCTTAATGAACCGTCGGCGTAGCTCTCAAGCTCGTTCCTGAGCATAACGAGTTTCTCCGCGGGAGCGTCCGTCAGATCAACAAGGAGCAGCAGCAACCTCGTGCGCTCGATATGCCTTAGAAACTCCAATCCCAAACCCTTACCTTCGTGCGCGCCCTCTATCAAGCCGGGGATATCGCATATCACAAAATTTCTCTCGTCATCTATCTCCGCGATCCCCAGATTGGGCGAAAGCGTTGTGAAAGGATATGAGTCGATTTTCGGCCGGGCCTTTGTCAGACGCGAAAGCAAGGTCGATTTCCCCGCATTCGGGGCGCCTATGAGGCCGACATCGGCAATGAGCTTCAGCTCGAGCAGAAGTTCCAACTCTTCGCCTATCTTGCCGGGAGTCGCCTTTCTCGGCGCCCTGTTCGAGGGCGTGGCGAATCTGGCGTTGCCCCTTCCCCCCCGGCCGGCCTTCGCAATTATCAAGTTCCCTTCGACGAGATCGCATATCAATTCGCCCGTGTCGGCATTCTTTACAACCGTTCCCGGCGGCACTTTTATAATCAAATCGTCGCCGTCCGCGCCGGTTTTTCGCGAGCCTTCACCCGTCTTGCCGTTTCCGGCCTTGTAGGAATGGATATAATAGAAATCCAACAGCGTCGTAATGTTATTATCGACCTGCAGGATAACATCCCCGCCATAGCCGCCGTCGCCGCCGGCGGGGCCTCCACGCGGCACGAATTTCTCCCGCCGGAAGGCCACTATACCGTCGCCGCCTTTCCCCGCCTTCACCTTTATTTTCACCCTATCTATAAACACTACCTGCCGCGCCCTTCGAGAGAGACTTCGAGCAAACGCCCCAGCTTATCCGGCGTCAGGTTTTTTCTTAAATGGCCGCGCACCGCGAGAGAAATCGCCCCGGTCTCTTCGGAGACAAGCACTATAAGGGCGTCGGTTTCTTCGGAAAGCCCGACACCGGCGCGATGTCTCATCCCCAGAATCCGCTGGTAGCGTGGATTGGTTGTGAGCGGAAGTTCACATCCGGCGGCGATTATCCGGTCGTTCTCGATAATAACCGCGCCGTCGTGCAGCGGCGTGCGCGGCGTAAATATTGTAATGAGTAAATCCGAAGTTACTTCGGCGTTCAATTTTTTTCCGGTTTCTTCGTAGCCCTTAAGGCCGACTTCCCGTTTGATAGCGATAAGCGCGCCAACTTTCGTCTCCGAAAGCAGTTCGACCGCTTTCATAACCTCGTTTATAAGCTTCTTCCCCCCCGCCGAGACGAGCTTGCCAAAAAACGGTGTGTTTCCGAGGCGGGTTAGAGCATTACGCAGCTCGGGCTGAAAAACAATGAGGAACGCTATCACCCAAACAGTCCCGAGGCGCGAGATGAGCCACCGGAGAGAGTTCATGTTCAGCCATGTCGATATGAAAGCCAGAAAAAGAATAAGCCCGAGGCCGGCAAGCATAGTAACCGCGCGGGTTCCACGCATAAGGATAATAAACTGATAAACAATAAACGCCACGATGATAACATCGAAAATGTCCAGTAGGCCGAACTCGATGAAGAAAATGCGAAAAAGTGTCATGCCGTCCTCCCCGCCGTGCTTTCGGTTCGGCTGTGAATTGCGCCCAGCAACGCGAGCATCTGCCGGGTCGGGAGGACATCGTGAACCCGGAGAATATCCGCGCCGAAAAGAGCGGCCCACGCGGAGGCCCCTAGGCTGCCGAAAAGCCTTTCTTCCGCGGGCGCGTCCCCGAGTATCCTCCCGATAAACGATTTTCGGGACACGCCGAGAACTAATTTATGGCCGGTCTTTTTAAATTTCGGCAAATTTGCGAGAATGTCCATGTTATCGTTAAAACCGCCTTTCTGCCGCTTGCCGAAACCGATTCCGGGGTCGATCCATATATTTTCCTTTTCTATTCCCCCGGCTTCGGCAAAATCCGCCCTCAATTTCAGGAACTCGATTATCTCCGGGATAAGGTCGTCATATTTCGGTTCGGACTGCATATTTTTCGGCTCGCCCTGCATGTGCATCAGGATAACGGGGCATCCGCGCGCGGCGACAAGCCCGACCATTCTATCGTCGGCGCTCATCGCGGTAATGTCGTTGACAATTCCCGCGCCGGCGTCCAGCGCATCCCTCGCTACCTCGAATTTATATGTGTCCACCGATATCGGGATATCGACACTTTTCGCAAGTTTTTCGATAACCGGCAGCACGCGGCGCTTTTCTTCCTCGACAGACACAGGCTCCGCTCCGGGCCGGCTCGATTCGCCGCCGATATCCAGATAGTCGGCGCCTTCCTCCGCGAGCCTCAGTCCACGCTCCACCGCGGCGTCTTTTTGAAAATACACGCCGCCGTCGGAAAAACTGTCCGGGGTGACATTCACCACCCCCATAATCTGGACCTTTTCGGGTTTGAAAATATTCATCCTCGCACTGCCCTTTCTCGATTCCCGGAATTGGGCCTCGAAATCACGGGACTAAACTGCGTATCCGATGAATATATCATTTGTTTCGTTATTTTACAAGGATTATCCGACGATGATTTCTGAAGACGAATAAAATCTCCGATTAACCCGCGCATGTTCGAGCCTTTCAAGATGTGGGTTGCGAAAGTCAAAGCTCAAAGTCCAAATGTCAAAAGCCGCGCATTCCCATATTGTCATTCCGGCCTCCGAGCCGGAATCCACGGGAGCGTTTGAGCGAGAAAAAAGCCCGGTCGATGAGGTCAAAAACCCGATCGACCTTGTCAAACCCGTAACCGATGATGTCAAAAGCCCGGTCGATGATATCAAAAGTGCAATCGATGGTGTCAAAAGTGAAATCGATGGTGTCAAAAGCCCGGTCGATGATGTCAAACGGCTAATCAATGGTGTCAAAAGCCAGGTCGATGATGTCAAAAGCCCGATCGACTTTGTCAAAGTCCTCGGGGACAACAACTTAGAAGAAAAGGGGTAAAATGACGTATCAACACACGAGAAGACCGGACAAGCTGCCGGACGGCCAGTATGACGAGTTTTCAGGGAAGTTGACACAGTTTCTTGCGGAGGAAAATTCGATGCCGAAACGACTTTTATTTATCGAGCGAGACGCTCGAC
>DAOWNU010000074.1 GCA_030642425.1 bacterium
CATATCACGATTATCGTCCTTCGGCGACGGGCGGGTCTGAGACCGCGCCCCTACGGGACATGAAGATTCAATTCAAAATGATCAATTAGCACTTAGCAATGCAAAATTGCCCCACCACCCCACCCTCTGGATTCCGGCTTTCGCGGGAATGACAATATAGGAATAGGCGGGTTTTGACATTTGAGCTTTGACATTTGAGCTTTCATCTTTAATGATACGGATTAACCGATATTTACTCCAGAACTGCTTTCTCGTTAAAAATCATCAATCACCAATCACCAATTACTTTCTCGGGAGCGAAACGGTAAAAGTCGTTCCCTCGCCGACCTTGCTCTCGACCCTAATACTCCCCCCGTGATCCATCGCAATCCTTCTGACAATAGCAAGCCCCACGCCGGTTCCCTCCTCTTTCGAGGTCACATAAGGCTCGAAAACCTCTTCGAGGTCCTTCTTTTCTATTCCGCAGCCGGTGTCGGATATCGAAACGTGCACTCTTCTTGTGGTTTTCCACGCCGAGATAGTGATTTTCCCGCCGGTTTGGGTCGCGTCGCGGGCGTTGAGGAGCAGGTTCAGGAACAACTGGCGCAGTTGCTCATTGTCACCGTGGATAGTCGGAAGGTCTCCGGGGAGTTCGAGTTTCAGATGAATGCCCGCGCGTTCGACCTCCGGGCCGAAAAACTCGGCGATTTTTGTCAGGAATTCGCCGGGAGCTATATGTTTCATCGACAGCTTCGGCGGCCGGGCGAATCTGAGGAAACTTGTCAGGATACCGTCGAGGCGAATAACCTCGTTGCGGACCCTGCGTATTTTCTTTTTTATTTTCTCATCCGGGCTGCCCATCTGCTCGTCGAGAAGCTGGATATTCATGTTTATTGTGTTGAGCGGATTGCGTATCTCGTGGGCAAGGCTGCCGGCTATCTCGCCGAGATACACAAGGCGGCTCTGTCGCTCCATTTCCCCCCGAAGAACCTTTACCCTTTGGAGCATAACGACCGAATATGTTATCGCGATAGAGATGAGTCCTAGGGCTAATGCGAAAAGGAGCCTGAGCATATCGCCCGCCCTGTCGGTAACATTGGCAAGCTCCGGGGTCAATCCTTCCTGTGGAATTCCGGCGTGGAGCGTTCTTCTCCCCGGCATTCCGACAACCACGTCATAGACCGGTATTCTGAAGCCCGGCCCCAAAAGAACACGGGGGATTATCCCCGTCTCGCCGAATTCCGAAAAGCTCTTGGCCTCTTTCAGGCCCATATTGAAAACCACGCCCCCGTCTTTGTCCGCGGCCACGATATAAATGAACCCGTATTTTTCCATCGTCATGCTGATTCTTGCGCGGTCGGTCGGCGAGATAAAGCCCTCACCGAGGCGGTTCGAGATAAGTTTGCCCATCTCGCGCGTGTCGGTAAGGGCGTCCGCGAGCGTGGCCTCGAGGAGCGTGTTCGAGAAATCCGCGAGAAATAATCTGCTGATAGCGTATGCCGCTCCGACAACCAGGATAAATATCAGCACGGATATAAGTGTCAGCGCGACGAATTTTTTTCGATCCGATCTTCTCATTTCACTGCTGTTCCAATAAACATAATTTTAAACCCAATAAAATCAAATATAAAAGCTACATATCAAAATTCAAAATGCCCGGCTCGTATCTATAAATTGATATTTTGGACATTTTGATTTTTGATTTTCCCCCACCACTGGATTCCGGCCTTCGCCGGAATGACAGGAAAATGCGGAATGACAGATTAAGTGTGGGGCATATTTTGACATTTGAGTTTTGGATTTGATTTGACATTTGACATTTGAGCTTTGACATTTTATTTATTGTTTCAATGAACCGGATTTACTAATATTTCCTTCATTGCTTTTCAGGTATAAATCAGCACTCTCCATTTATACATTCCCCAGAATTGCATAGGCGATATAAGAGACGTGGATGGCGATTCTCGACAGGTCGGCCATCAGATCGAGGTGGATCGCGCTTGTTTCGGCGGTAAATCTTGTCCCCGCGTGGAGCCTCTCGATGTGACTCCGCGTGAGTATCCTCTGGGATTCCACGAGTCCCTTGGTCTCCTCGATAATATTCCGGGCCAGTTCCTTATCGCGCAGGGGGATGGCGTCGAGTCCCGTGCGAACGAGGGTTCTGACCTTTCCGTGGAATTCCGTTATCTCTTTCCAGCCTTCGTCGGAGAAGTAGTAGCCCTTATCCAGGCGCTTCTCGACGTGCCGCGCGATATCTTTGCTGATGACGTCGGCGATATGCTCCAGTTCGAGGGCGAATGTGAGCAACTGCAGCTCCGTGACGGACTCGTCTTCGGACAGTTCCGATTCGGTGAGTTTCGTCAGATACTGCACGACTGCATTGTGGAGTTCGTCCACCTTATCGTCGCGATTAACGATTTCTTCCAGCAGCTGCCGGTCGCTATTTTTTAGGGCTGTGAGGATATCGTCCAGCATCGACAGCACGATGTCGCCTTCCCGAAGGACTTCTCTCGCGGCGCTGCCCAGCGCAACAGGCGGATTGGACAGCGCGTTTGGAACGATATAGATCGGGCCGAAGGCCTCTTTTTCGGAAGTGTCCGGAACGATCCTTTTCGTAATTTTTGTGAGCAGACCGGAGAAGGGGAGAAAAACGATTGTGCCGGTGAGGGCGAACATCGTATGAAGGTGCGCGATTTGTCTTGCGGGCGAGTCGGAAAGGAAGACGGCGATATCGGAATAGTATTTTGCGAGGGCCAGAACGATTATTCCCGCGGCAAATCTGGATTGAAGTTCCGCCATGGCTATTCTATGTCCGGCGGGTTTGCCGCCGGAGGCTCCGAGAAACGCGATACCGCAGCTTCCGATATTCGCACCAACAATAAATGGTATTGCGGATTGAACATCGAGCATGCCGTTGAACGCGAGTGTTAGAAGCAGACCGAGCATCGCCGCGCTGGACTGGAAAAGCATTGTTAAAATGGCCGCGAGAACGGCCGCAAAAAGGGGCGTGCGACGGAAAAAATCGATAGCCGCCGGAAAGAAATCTTCATTAACGAGGGGGGCTGTTCCTATTGAAAGGAGGTTCATCCCCAGAAAAACAAGCCCGAAAGCGAATAATGCCTTACCGGCTTCGGCGCCACGTCCTTTCGCCGTGCGGCCGATAATGAACCCCACGACCAGCATCGCCGGCGCCCATTCGTGGATTCTGAAGGCGAGCAGCTGCACTGTCAGTGTCGAACCGACGCCCGCGCCGAGCATAATATTTATCGCTTCGTGAAGCGCGAGAAGGCCCGTGTTCGAGAATGCCACGAGCATGAGCATCACAGCGCCGGAAGATTGCAGCGAAAGGGCGATTATCAGACCGAGAAGAAACCCGCGAAGTTTGCTTGTTGTAAGCTGCGTGATTATTAGTTTCAGGCTTGCGCCCGCGAGGTCTTCGAGCGATTTTGTTACTCTTTTTATCCCGAAAAGGAATAGCGACACCCCGCCGAGCAGCTCGAAAATCGATAATGTTATGTTCGGCTCGTTTGCCATTTTGACAATATACTTAAATAATTCCTATCTGGCAAGTAATAATTTGGGCCGGGCGGGAAAAGGAGAAGGCGACCCGAAGGCCGCCTGTAAAATGAATTTGTTGTCCGATAGATGTCTATTTGAGAATGCTTATTTGCTGCGCCTTTCCAGAACGATCCGTTCGGTTTCGGACGCGATAACAAGCTCCTCATCGGTCGGTATCACGATAGTTCTCACTCGCGCGGTCGGTGTGGAAATATCCATAGGGATACCGTAGGCGGCGTGGTTTTTCACCGGATCGACATCGATACCGAGGAATTCGAGCCTTCTTACAATAATATTGCGTATCGTGTCGGAATTTTCCCCGACTCCCGCCGTGAAAACGAGCACATCGAGGCCGCCCATCGCTGCGGCGTAAGCTCCAATATATTTTTTGACCCTGTAGCAATATATCTCCATCGCCAGCAGGGCAATCTGGTTCCCTCTTTCGCCCGCGGCGAGAATATCCCTCATGTCGCTCGAGATTTTTGTAAGTCCGAGAAGACCGCTTTTTTTGTTCAGAAGAGTGTTCGTCTCCTGTGCGGTAAGGCCCTCTTTTTCCTGCAGAAATAGTGGAATGTATGGGTCCATATCCCCACAGCGGGTTCCCATAATCAATCCTTCCAGCGGCGTGAATCCCATGGATGTATCCACCGATTTTCCGCCCTCGACAGCGGTAATCGAAGCGCCGTTGCCGAGATGTGCCGTAATTATTTTCAGGTCTTCTATCGGCCTTTTTAAAAGCTTTGCGGCCTCGTTTGCGACATAGTAATGGCTCGTTCCGTGGAAACCATAGCGGCGGATTTTGTGCTTATCATATAATTCCATTGGAACACCATACAGGAAGGCGAATTTGGGCATTGTTTGGTGGAAGGCCGTATCGAAAACACCCACTTGCGGCACTCCGGGAAGCTCTTTGGCGCATGCCTCGATACCCTTTAGATTTGCGGGATTATGCAGCGGCGCGAGTGGGATACATGCCTTGAGAGCGGCGATAGTGGCGTCGTCCAGATAACTGCTTCCGGAGAAATTCTCGCCGCCATGGACCACCCTATGGCCGATTGCCTCGATCTCCGAGATCGAGTCCAGAACACCGTAATCCGGGTGAACTATCGCCTCGAGACCGAGTTCTATGGCTTTGGTGTGATCGATTATGCCCTCGGGGTTTATCTCGATCTTCTCGCCATCGATAGGGCTATGTTCGAGGAGGGGATTCTCGAGGCCAATGCGTGAGACGAGTCCTTTTGCCAGAATCCCTTTTCCGGTAGTGTCCCACATTTGAAATTTTACAGAAGAACTTCCTGAATTAAGAACGAGTATTTTCATAACTTCCTTCGAGAGATGGTTCAGTTAGAAATTAGTTTTCCGGTCTTTTTGACCTAAAATAATTGTTGATTATAGTTTTATTTATCGTTTTAGCAATCTTTTTTTTAATTCCAATCCGCTTTTTACCCCCCACCGTGCCGATGTCACGCTATTTGCGAACCTATTTTTATAGCTCTTTTCCGTTTCGTAGGGGTCAACCGTTGGTTGACCCGTTTTGTGGATATACGATAATCGTCGGTTTCAATACGCGGGCGACCCACCGGTTATTGTCTCAAAACCCCTCACCCGGATCGACTTAGTCGATCCACCCTCTCCCGAAGGGAGAGGGTTAATTCCCCTTTCTCCTTGGGGAGAAAGGGGTTAGGGGATAGAGGGGGCAAATACCGGATAATCATAATTCGCAATATATTATGCAAAACCTGAGTTTTAAGACAGCTTTCACCGGATCGCCTCTCGGCACAATATCTTCTATAATCCGTAGGGGTTTGACGGTGACATACCCGTAACCGGCACGTCGTCGCCGAGCAACATTCTTTTCTTATTCTCTTAGACAAAATTACTCCTCATATTCTAAAACAAGGTGGATACCATGTCCCTTTACCCGACATAATTAGCAAAGATAAATATTGACAATTGCATATAAACATCATATTTTTATTAAGATGAAGGATTGTGTGTTAATTTGAAAGTCAAATAATATTATTTAAAGGGAGGTATTGTGACAAAGTTATATCTGGTTTTGTTCGCCACGATAATTGTTCTTTCGGGGGCAGTATTCGCCGACGGCAGGAACCCTATCGATGTCGGGTATATGCATCTGGCTTACCACGGCAAGGTCTATGCGCCGCTGGAGGATTCCCCGGAAAACTATCTCGATTACTCGGAAATCCACGATTACACATTCGAGGTTAGTTGTCATTTCGATACGGGCGGCGTCGATGTCGGTTTTGCAATCGACTCTTCCGGATCGATGGGCTCGACACTGGCCTCGGTAAGAGCTACTATCGCCGGCTTTGCCTCGGCATTAGATGCTTCTGGTTATGATTATCGTTTTGGCGGCTGCCCATTTGCGGACAGCACGAACGGCATGTGGGATTTCAATTGCGCAACGCCGCATCCTGTTTATGAAATGACAGACGATATCGATATGTTCAGGGACACTTTGGACGGCTGTGGCCCGGGCGGCGGCGCCGATACTCCAGAGGAGTATCTCGATGCGGTCGCGGCGCTCAGGCGTTTCTACGATTGGCGGCTTCTGGCCATTCGGATTATCATAGGCTTTACCGACGCCGTGTTCTGCGAAGTTACGGATGTTTGTGCTGATTGCCATAGCAACGAGGTTGCCAGCGACATAACGACCGAGCTTCTCGACAATAACTTCATATTGTTCAATGTAACGAGAACAAGCCTTTATGCCAGCGGGTGTGTTCCGGCTGTGCCATATCATATTAACTGGTATCAGAGTTCCGCAGCCGTTACCGGCGGTTCATGGTATGATCTCGTTACTTCTGATTGGACAGTTATTTTTGGTGAGGTAGTCGCATTTATCAGGGACTATCAGAGCATCTCGGTGGCTATAATTAACACCGAAACCGACACGCTCTACGAAGTGTGGGGCGAGTTTATTGCCGGTCCCTGTTTCGAGCTTCTCGAATCTCCCGATACAACGGCCATCTTAGCTCCGGGCGATACTGCGATCTTTGTCTGGCGCTTCGAGCCGTTCGAGTCTGTGGGTTGTTCGCTGGATACCACCGCCGAATTCTGTTTCAACACTGTCTTCCACTCTTCGGACGGTTCCGGACTGCCAAATCCCAATCTTATTACGGGCGGATGTGTTTATTTCGGCGAGGATTGCGGCTGCAACGGCACGGTTGCCGAGATTGAATTCCCGCCGGAATACGCTATCACAAGCTGTTCGGGTCAATCCATCGAGTATTCGATGGACTCCCGATGCGAGATCGAGCCTTCGAGCTTCTATTTTAAGATAAAGAGAAATCCCGGCGGCTCGTGGACGGCGTTCAACTGGTATGATTCCAATATATCTATCAACCCGGGGCTGGACGGATTTATGTGGTCGCCCACGGACACGCTTCTGCTGTTTAATCATGCCGACACGGTTAAGCACGAGCTTTATATTCTCGAGGACATCGCGGGTCTCGGTCTTAGCGACGGTCCGGTAATCGGCCATTTCATAGTCGATCTCGAACCGCCGGTCTATGATACGCCGTATCCCGCGGACGACGCGCTTATCGGCGGCCCACCGGCCTTCGTTCGACTTGGCGTGTGGGACGATCTTGCCGGTGTCGATCCGGATGTGTTCTGGATGTCGATAAATGACGACACGATCTGGTCGAGCAATCCGAATCTCACTTTCGACGGCTCGACTATCGAGCTTGCAGTAACCGGCGCCATTATCGATCTTTTCCCCGCCGGGGATACATCGTTTATTTGCGTGGGCGCTCAGGACATGCCCGATCTTTGCGCTGCAAATACGAGCGATTATTGCTGGAGCTTCGTTATCGACTATTTGAGCTTCGATCTTCCCGAACGGGTCGTCTATCCGGGAGAGTCGGTCGATCTGCCGGTAATCGCCTATCAGGCCTATAGATTCTCGCCGGATAGCTTTATGATACAGGTTGCCTACGATCCCACTATCCTCGTGATAACCGACGTTACGCATGTCGGCGCAGCTATCGGTCCGGCATGGCTGTTGGATTGGGACACCACCGGCGGCGTGGTCACGATAAACGGACTCGGAACGACCGAGCTTGCACCCGATAACGACACGCTCGTTATGATCGTTGCGACTCCCCATGAAGACGCCCGCGGCGCGAGCTTTACAACACTCGTTTATCCCGAAGATGGAATAGTATTGAACGGCGGCGCTATCGGTTATGAGATAATCGACAACGGCTGGGTTCTTGTCGAGTGGGAGCCGGAGGTCTGGACACACGATCTCGTCTTTAATTCCGATACGCGACCAATCGACAAAACGCTCACATTCGGCATGGTGCCCGGCGCATCCGATATGTTCGATCCGGGTATCGATATATTCACGGTTCCGCCTCCCGCAAACCGCACAGAGGCCTTCTTCCCGCTGGACGATCCGGCGTATCCGCTTTATGAGCGTCTGGAAAGAGACCTTCGCAACACGGCTCCTATTCCGGTAACGTGGATTATCGTCACAGTCGGCG
>DAOWNU010000031.1 GCA_030642425.1 bacterium
GGGCTCTCTACCCAAATCGCGAGGCCTTCTACCCAAATCGAGAGGCCTTCTACCCAAACCGCGACACCTTCTACCCAAACCGAGAGGCCATCTACCCAAACCGAGAGACCTTCTACCCATATCGAGAGACCTTCTACCCAAATCGAGAGACCTTCTACCCAAATCGAGAGGCCTTCTACCCAAATCGAGAGGCCTTCTACTCATATCGCAGGGCTCTCTACCCAAATCAAAACACCTTCTACTCATGTCAACCACGGCCTTTTGCGCCTTTTTAGCCATATTTTAAAAAGATCGACAAAAACTTCGATAGTGAATAAGCGGCAACATATCGAAAAAGTCAAGAACTATTTGAAAATTTGAAAAAAACACAAATTTTCGTTATCTTGCTACAATGCTCCGCGTTGTAGCTTATTTTCCGACGCTCTGCGTCCTCTTCCCGTCCTATCGACGCCGGAGCGTCGCCCCATTTTCTCCCACGGAGACCGTGGGAGAAAGAGTAAATTATTATTTCAAATAACGAACGACGCGGAGCGTCTGGAAGAGCGTTCCGCACGCCGGAGCGTGGGAACGAGGTTTAAACGACGCGGAGCGTCGCCCCGTTTATCTCCGCAGTATAGAGTGTTCATGGGGTATTCGTCCTATTGGCGAAGGATTTTATCAAACCTAATATATTTGTCTGTTCTGAACTTTCTGCATCGTGCCCCGAATAACCGCTGTATTGATGACTGAAAATGCACTTAGTTGCTGATAACAGAACAGAATCTTTCGTTTCCGGGTTTTCAGAACCCTTGATAAATGTTTCAAATGTAAGAAGCGCGTTTTGCCTATGTTTGTTTACGATATTATTATGCATATTGCTTGAATAATTCTTTGCAGCCCAAACTAGGACAAACGACAAAACAGAAATTACAAAGAACTTCGCTGCTATTTGTTGCCACATTAACGAACTATCACCTATTCCCCATCCGAATATAGAGGCAAACAGTAGAAAACCGGCGTATAATACCGTAATACTCCCGATTATTACTGTTCCAATAAACCATTTATTAGCTTGGGCCTCATGTCCCTTAGCTTGTTCATTAAATATTGTGGCATGCTTCGCTACTCCAATTTGGCTCGCCGCCGTCCTTACTTCGTTTAGTATGTTATTGATTTCTTCGCGGATTGTTTGAATATATCTTTGGTTTTCTTCGATTGCTTCTTCAAATTGGTTTTTCACTGCTTCAAGTTTCTTAGCAGCCTCATCAATATCTCCTCTTTTTACTGCGGCGATTAGGAGAATATTCGCTCTTATTTCGTAGAGTTTACCTAAAAGTTTAACAATAGCATTATGAATACTATCTCTACTACCAATTGGATTTTCGGTAGCTATTGTAAAAGCCTCTACTTCTCCAAAACGGCTTTTAATCTGCGGTAAAATGCTTAGTAGACTTCCCAAATCGTTTTCGGTTGAAAAATCGAGCGATACGCTACCGAATTCTTTTAGGATAGAAATAATTTCAATAAACGCAGGTTCGGTTTTTTTAAAACTTGATTCTCCAAGTGTTGTTTCTCTTGTTAGGTCATTTATCTCTTTTACTACTATTTCTTCTATAAGAGAATTTATATTTTGAATTTTGTCTTTCCGTTGCTGATAAAAGATCATTTCTGTTTCACTCATATTTCTTCACCTGTTCCTAGTTTCTTTGTTCATAGAATTATCCTTTAGTAAATCCGCTTCTTTTTCTCTCGTTCCCCCGCTCCCGCGTGGGCACGTCTTTCCCGACGCTCTGCGTCGATTCAATTTATATCGCTCTCAATATAAACCATCTTTTTTATCGGCGCAAGGAAATAATTAAGAGCTAAGAGTTGCCCCGCGCCGGCGTGGGAACGTTTTCCCGACGCTCCGCGTCATTCTATTGGCGTCGCCCTCAATATAATGCATCTTTTTTATCGGCGCAAGGAAATAGTGAAGATTTTTTTTGCTCTCCCGCGCCCCGTGGATTCCGGGTCGGACGGCCGGAATGACAACCGCGTGTCCCCATTACCTTTTACCTAATACCTATTACCTTCCTCATCTTACCTTCCTCATCATCCACATTTGCTGAAACCGCACGAGTGGCATTTTTGGCAGCCCTCCTCGTAAAAAAGACGCGCGCCGCAATCGGGGCAAATTGTGCCTATCTCGCCATTTTTCTGCGTGGTCGAAGAGGACTCCGGCAGTTCGAATGTTGCGGTCTTCTCGATGTGCGCGTTCATAACAATAGACGCCATCTCGGATTCCTCCGTGGCCCCGGCGGTCGTTTCGGCCTTTTTACGGACATCGACATACCATTTGAGCGATTTTGAAATCGCGTCGGAACAGGATTTTATCGCCTCTCCCCTATCCCATACCGGGCTGGGGCACGCGATACCCTTGAGCTGTTCGACAATTTCCATAGGGTCGATGCCGCTACGAAGCGCGAGGCTTATCAAGCGGCTTATCGCCTCCGACCAGCTCTGCGTGCACCCGCCGGATTTTCCGAGATGGGTGAATAGCTCGCAGGGGCCGTCTTCGTCTTCGTTGATTGTGATATACAGGTTCCCGCAACCCGCGGCGATCTTGAAGGTCGCGCCTTTTGTTATAACCGGCCTCTGCCGCTTTTTTAGTTTTT
Source organism: bacterium (assembly GCA_030642425.1). Lineage (GTDB taxonomy): Bacteria > UBP14 > UBA6098 > UBA6098 > UBA6098 > DAOWNU01. The sequence continues at coordinate 2,634 of DAOWNU010000031.1, forward strand.
TATGAACGAGTTTCGTCTCGACCGGCTCCGGTTTCTTCTCGTTCTTTTTCACGCTGAGAACCTGTTCCGCCCTGCTGCCGTCGCGATAAATCGTTACCCCTTTGCATCCGAGTTTATACGCGAGAAGATAGACCTCGCGGACTTCCTCTTCCGTCGCATCGTTCGAAAAATTGACCGTTTTCGACACGGCGTTGTCGGTGGATTTCTGGAACGCGGCCTGAATTTTGACGTGCCATTCCGGGCTGATATCGTGGCTCGTAACGAAAACCCGGCGGATATGCTCCGGGATTTCCTCGATATGCGCAATAGAGCCTTCATAAATAACCTTTTGCATGAGTTCATCGGAATACAGGCCCTCTTTATCGAGGACGTCCCTGAAAACGGGGTTGACTTCGAGCATCCGGGTGCCGTCCATGACATTTCGCTCGTAGGCCAGCGCGAATGCCGGTTCGATCCCGCTGGAACAGCTGGCAATTATGCTTATCGTGCCGGTCGGCGCGATAGTTGTCACGGTCGCGTTGCGGATTGGGAAACCGTCGGGATGGTCGAAAATACTGCCCTCGAAATTCGGGAAAACGCCCCTTTCGGCGGCGAGTCGCGCGGAAGCCTGTCGCCCCTCGTCCTGTATCGTGCCCATTATTTTCGTCGCCATTTGCGCGGCCTCCTCCGAATTATACGGAATGCCCATTTTGAAAAGCGTGTCCGCAAAGCCCATAACGCCGAGACCTATCTTGCGGTTGGCATGTGTCATTTCCTCGATTTCCGGCAGCGGATATCGGTTGGCGTCGATAACGTTATCCAGAAAATGCACGGCTTTATCCGTAACACTGCGGAGCCGGGCGTAATCGAAAGTGTCCCCATCCATGGCGAAGTTCGACAGGTTGATGCTCCCGAGATTGCAGCTTTCATAGGGAAGGAGCGGTTGTTCGCCGCACGGGTTCGTGCTCTCGATCTCCCCGATATGCGGCGTCGGGTTGTCGCGGTTTATTCTGTCGAGGAAGATAATTCCGGGTTCGCCGGTGGCCCATGCCTGATGAACGATCTTGTTGAATACTTCGAGCGCGTTCAGTTTTTTTATCGGGCGGCCGTTGCGCGGGTTTTTCAGGTCATACTGCTCGTCATTTTCGACGGCCTTCACAAATTCTTCCGTCATTGCCACCGAGATATTGAAATTGTTCAACTGTGTAAGGTCGGCTTTGCAACTGATCAACTCGAGAATATCCGGGTGATCGACCCTGAGAATTCCCATGTTCGCGCCGCGCCTCGTTCCGCCCTGTTTCACCGTTTCCGTGGCGGAATCATAGACCTTCATAAAGCTAATCGGGCCGCTGGAGATGCCCACGGTGCTGTGGACGACATCGTTTACCGGGCGGATCCGCGAAAACGAGAATCCCGTTCCGCCTCCGGATTTATGTATAAGCGCGGCGTTTTTCAGCGTCTCAAAGATCGCCTCCATCGAGTCCTCGATCGGCAGCACAAAACACGCGGAAAGCTGGCCGAGATACCTTCCGGCATTCATGAGTGTGGGCGAGTTCGGCAAAAAATCCAGATCGATCATAACATTGTAAAAATCGGCCGCAATAGCGGATATATCCGCATTCGGGTCGTAGCGCCTATCGACCTGCGCGATTGTTTTTGCCACGCGAGACAGCATCTCCTCCGGTCGCTCGATTATCTTTCCATTAAGGTCCCGTTTAAGATATCGCTTATTCAGGACCGTGATTGCGTTTTCTGTCAGTTTCACTTTTCCGGAGAAATTTTCGCTTTCGTTCGGAAATTGAATCGAAAGATCGAGAAGTCCCTGTGGAAGTCCCTCGCGGCTCATTTTTTCCTCTTGCATTTCCCTGCTCCCTTGGTCTTTTTTGGTTTAGTTTCGGTTTTCGGCTTTAAAAAATGAAAATAGATCAAATTTCGAGCCAATAACTAAATTAATATTGTGTTTGGAGAATGTCAAGGACTAATACAAGATATTGTGGATTTTTTTTCTTATCCCCAACAAATTGTGGATAATGTGTGGGTTTATGTTAGTAATTTAATGGAAATTTTGCAATGCTAATTGCTAATTGATCATTTTGAATTGAAACAACGTTATCACGCAATTTCAATTTTACTTCCGCAAACTCCTCGAGCTATCCGTCCTCCCGATTCCCAGTCGGAGGATTTTCCCGGTTCACCTCATTTTCAAGCGTACCTAAGGCCTTGTCGAATACCGAAAGAATGCCCCAGGGCGTCGGATAGATCCTCGCATCCATGGGCCAATCGCCGAGTTTATCGGAAACCTCGATAGTTTTGCCGTTCTGGAAAACCTTCATGAAAGCGTCGAAAAACTGCGTTCTCCGGATCGATGGATACACGGACATCAGGTTTTTCCATTCGAGTTGATCCGCGGGCATGCCTATTATTTTTCCAAAGGACTCGTTGCAATAGAGAATCGACATATCGTCCCCCAGCGCAACGATTGGGGATTTGATTGAATTGAGCAAAATGCTATGGCGCGCTTCGCTCTCTTTCAGCACCATTTCGCTCCTTTTCCTCATGCTGATATCTCTCAGGAGGAGCACCGCCCCCTCTCTTCCGCCGAGATTGCCGGTGATTATCTCCAGAGGTATAGTGCCGCCGTCCTTTTTCCTTCCCGTGGCCAATCCGATATGAAAGCCCTCCCTTTCGAGGACATAATATATCTCGTGTTTCTGCTCCGGGTTTGTGCGGCGGTCGAAATAGAGATAATCGGTCTTCTTTCCGATTATCTCGTCGGTTTTAAAACCGAACATCCGCTGCACGGAGTTGTTGCACATTCGCACGTTCCGGTCTTCATCGACAATGAGGAGAACATCCGGATTGATGTTATCGAGAATATTTTCCAGTTCGTGCAATTTGAGCGAAGCCACCTGCCATAAATGGAAAGTCAACCACAAAAACACAAGCAGAAGCAGAAAAACGAAATTAATAAGTATCTCCACGACGGGAAACGTGGTATAGACTTTGAAGAAATCATATAGCTTATCGAGAAAACTCACGGACAAACTGAAGAACAGGAATACAACAGCCAAAAAAATTGCCAGAATAAGGCTAAAAGTGCTTCTCTTTTCCGATTTTCTTATCATGTTGTTATACAGCATTAGGTGCTCCTCCCGGAATAACTCAATCTGACCGTGAACCGCTTCATCGCCGAACCTTCCCGCTAATCACTTAATTTATTAAATAATACCGATCTATGGATTTAATTTCAAGTAAAAACATAAGGATATGTGGTTTCGATTTTAATGGGACAAACTCGTCGTTGACATTTCGGATATAGATGCATATCTTGATGCCGTGGCGAAACGAAGAAAGAAAAAGAATTTTTTTTGCGAATGGGGTCAACTCATTCGATGGCAGAACACGCTTGTCGCGCTGGTCTGTGTTTTTATTGCATTCAAGCTTGGCGATACGGTTTTGCCTCAACCCGCTCGCTTTCTGGTGTATCTCATCGTCGGCCTGATATTCGCAGGCGGCAATGTCCTCAATGATTTTGTGGATGTCGATTCGGACAGGGTCGGACATCCCAAAAGGCCGCTTCCAACCGGCAGCATCGCGCGAAAATCGGCGCTTTTGGTCGGTATAGCCCTTCTCGCTTCGGGTTTGCTGACGGATATTTTCTGCATTAAATATTTCGGAGTTATGCCCGTTCTTCTTGGCGTATTGGCGGCGGTTCTGCTGCTTTTTTACGATTTTATCGGCGGAAAAATTCCGCTGCTCGGCAATTTTATTGTGTCCCTTCTCGCAGGATTACTGTTCATTTTCGCGGGGAGCGTTCAGGGGCTTACTCACGGCCATATTTTCGCCGCGGGCTTCGCAACTTTTATTCATCTCGGGCGCGAGATTGTGAAAGATATCGCGGACCGCGAGGCGGACGAATCGGTGGGAATCCGAACTCTGTCCTCGGTAATCGGCGACCGAAAGGCGGCGCAACTCGCCTCCCTGTCGATGTTTATCGTGATCCCGCTGACCATTATTCCATATTTTATGGGCGTTTTCTCGGAATGGTATCTCGGTGCGGTTATTCTTTTCGCCGACCTGCCGATTCTTCTCATTGCATGGCTTTTACCGGGGAATATAACTCCCCACCGGGCAAAGAAATACGCCGGTGACATAAAGTGGATTATCATCGGCGGTCTTTTCGCGCTGTTTCTCGGGGGGATTTCGTCATGATAGCGGTTCTCCAGCGCGTTTCGGGCGCTTCGGTCTCGGTGGATAATAAGATTGTGGGCAAGATCGGGCGCGGGCTGGTCGTTTTTGTGGGAGTGTTTGCCGACGATACGGAAGAAGACGCGCTTTTTCTGGCCCGCAAATGCCCCAATCTGCGCATTTTCGAGGACGATTCGGAAAATATGAATCTTTCGCTTCTCGATGTGGGCGGTGAAATACTCGCTATCAGCCAGTTCACGCTCTGCGCCAACGTTAGAAAAGGCCGCAGACCGAATTTTACGGCGGCAATGGAACCTCGCGGCGCCAATGCCCTCTACGAGTTATTCTGCGATTCGACCAGACGGACCGGAATAAAAGTCGAGACGGGCGTTTTCCGAGCGCACATGAGCGTGAATATTATCAACGACGGCCCGGTGACGATTATATTGAACTCGCGCGAATCGCGCCGGGGGAATTTGAAGGCTTTATGATTTGAAAAAGCATTTCACATGTCGAGCGAGACGCTCGACCTTAAAATATAATTATCAAAGAGCATAAAGGGTTTAGACATTAGGATTTTTTACCAAGCAAAATGAAAACATGACCTCGATACGCAAAATATATCTGGCCTCGCACTCCCCGCGGCGAAAGGAATTGCTCGAAAGGACGGGCATTCCATTCGAATTCGTGGAGCGCAATGACGTTGCCGTGCCGGAATTCGACAGCGAAAAACCACACGAATATGCAGTCGCGCTCGCACTCGCAAAGGCCAAAGCCGCTATCGCCCCCCCGGACGCGCTGGTTCTCGGATGCGATACTATTGTAATCCAGCGGAAAGAGCTTCTCGAAAAACCAAAATCGCCCGGGCAGGCCGCAGAATTTCTCAAAAGACTACGGGACGACTGGCATCAGGTTTTCACCGGAATCGCCCTTTTCGAGTCCTCGACCGGCCGCGAAGAGACCGCTTTCGAGATGACGCGGGTCGGATTCGGGCCGATGTCCGACGACGATATCGAGGCCTATGTCGCTTCCGGGGAGCCGATGGACAAGGCGGGAGCCTATGGTATTCAAGAAAAAGGGGCGTTGCTCGTGCGGGAGATCAGGGGCGATTATTTTAATGTTGTGGGATTACCACTTTTTCGCTTGACAGTTCTGCTTGCGCGCTTTAATATATTAGTTCGAGATTTGATTGGGGCGGATGGGAATCGGACTTAAAGTTATGCTTTAAGTATTCGGGTTTATAAACCATTAACCAACTACTTATTGTGAGAGAACTTGGTGAATACCTAAAACAGATGCGACAGGCCAAAGGTCTGTCTGTCGAAGATGTGGCATCGGCAACGAAAATAAGCGTCGCATATATTACCGCTCTCGAAGAGGGCGATTTCGAAAAACTCCCTACGGACATATATGTCAGGGGGTTTATTAAAAGCTACGGTCAGCTTCTCGGCGCCGATCTGGACGAATTAAACTCCCGATACGAGACCGAAAAACCGAAGCCAAAGGCCAGAAGGATTTTTTCGGGCAAGCCAAAAGAGGCGCCGCCCTACGAACCGCCGATCCCAAAAAGCAAGATCGGCAAGAAAAGGGTTCTTCCGCGAAAAATCACACTCAGCGGCTCGAACATCATTATTATAATAGTGATTATCGTTGTTGCTATCGCTGTTATTAAAATTTTCATCGGCAAAAAACCACCGGCAGGCCCGCCGATAACCAATGTTACCGACATTCTGGAGAAAGACACTACCGGCGACAAAAATGGCCGCCTGACCGTTTCTCTCACGGAAACAGACCTCACACAGGAAATCCGGCTCGAACTGTCGGAAATCAATCCGGCATGGGCGCTCGGTCGCGCGGACTCATTGACACTCGCGGTCGTGGCGAGACAGCAAACATGGATACTTATCGAGACCGACTATAAACGCGCGTTCAAGGGCGATATCGAGCGCGGCGACACAATGACTTTCCGGGCAAAAAACGCATTTTTTATAACGATGGGCAACCCGAACGTGATGCACCTTATGATAAACGGTTTCGACCTTTCGGAATGGCCGGAAAGATCATATCCCATGGACCTCGATATCAACAGGGCAAATGTTCTGCAGCTTCTCGAAGGTGTCGAGATAGTCTCGCTCCCGAGGCCGCCAAGGCCGAATATTATCGGCGCTCCGCCGGAGGAAATCGACTCGCTTCTGCAGCCTCCGCCGATACGCACGCGCGAACTGGGACTTCGAGAAGATAGCCGATCGACACTCGAAAACGACACGCCGCCGAACGAGGGGCCGGAATAAACAAATGAACTAAGATCGATAAACAAAGAATGAAAACAACGCCCGAAAAAAACGGTTCAAGATTTTCGACAAGGCTGATTTGCGCCCTGCTATCGGGAGTGCTCCCCGGTTTTGGGCAGGCTATCCAGCGGCGCAATCTGCGCGCCTTCGATTTTCTCGTTCTCTATGGAACGTGCACGCTTGTTGCTTTGCTGTATGTGATCCAATTCGGCTGGGGCATCTGGACGCCCATTACAATGATCTTGTTGATAGTTATCCCCTCGACTTTCTCTTTTTTAGATGCCTTTTTCGACAGGTCCTCCCCCGGCGACTCCGACACGGTTGTCCGCAGCATTATATTCTTTGTTTTTCTTTATATAGTAACTCTCGGCCCTCTCCACTTTATCAACTACATTGTAGGCTTCAAAGTATATCGGCTGCCCAAAAGCGCTCTCCAGATAGAGCCTTATCTTCAACCCGGCGACGCTGTGATTTTTGACAGGGACGCATACGGTATCCGCAGCCTGCCGATGCAAAGCGATTCCGTTCATCCGGGGGATATCGTTTTTCATAAACTGAAACACAACGGGCTTACACACGGAAAACATCACGTGCATCTCGTCCTGGCCTCTCCCCTCGACACGATTGTCTCCAAAAACAATGTTATTACAGTCAACGGCAGGCGGATTATCTATCCAACTCCGGTTGAATATCGCGGCGAACGCGATTTTGGGCCGGTAATTGTGCCAAAAGACGAGCTTTTTGTTATCGACAACACCTGGGATTTCTTCCCGATTTATCTGAAAGACGTTACCGGCAGGGCGATAGGCGTTCTCTGGTCGCAAGAATACGGCGGCGATTTTCGCATGGATCGTTTTGGGATGCGCCTTTCGCCGATAAAATTCCTCGAAGACCCGGTAGTATTTCCCGATTTGGATTCGATTGCAGCGGACAGCACGGAGTCCGCTTCCGATTCTCTTCGATAAATTTCCTCTTGATATTTCATTCTTCGCTGTTATAATTAATATTAAGGTATAGACATATAGCGCGAGAGCGTTTGAGAAAGGAGAC
>DAOWNU010000219.1 GCA_030642425.1 bacterium
AGATGGGTGTGTTCGGCGTTGCTGCCGTGACCGAAATGGTTATTGGGAAACTGTGCTATGATTTCTCCTTCGTTTTTTATTTTATTGATTTAGTGGTTCGATGCGTCGCTTTAGTGGTCGATCAAACCGCGTCGGTGGCTGATAGAATCGCTCTGGTGGTCGATCATCCCGCGCCGGATCGGAACGGCTAACCACCAAAGCGGAATGTCCTACCACCGAAGCGAAATATTCTACCACCGAAGCGGAATACCTAACCACTGGAGCGGAAAGGTGGACCACTGGCCATTTTCGCCCGACCACTCGATCTAAGTTATTAACGAGCAAAGAGATACAGTGTTTTGGGTTAAATTCTCCAATTCCGTAGGGGGCAACCGATGGTTGACCCGTTTTGCTCCTTTCGACAAGCTCGGGGAACGGCCTTCGGAAGGCTCGGGGAGCGAGCGAATGAAATTTGCCCCTACTCCGAATCGGAACTGTCGGAAGCAATCGATTGGCCGGACCCGTCGAGAAGGACGGGCTTGTCCGTCTCGGCGTCGTAAATAGTCCACCGCCCATTCCTGTATCGAAGTTTGCTCAATATCGTCAACCTGTTGTCGTGGAATTTTTTCGGGCCGCCCGCATCGAGTGAAGTAACGCGGCATAGAACCTGAGCCTTATCGCCCGTCTGGCTGACAATGAACAACGTGTCGATATTGTAGGTTACGTCGTATTCGCTGAAAAATTTCTCCAGCAGCACGCCCGCGATATCCGCTCTCGCCCCGCTGACCGTGGAGTAGTATAGCTCCACGTTCTCCTCGTCCATTGCGCGATAATAATCCCGAACGACCTGTGCGGGGTCGCCACGATCGGCGCTGCATCCCGCGAGCAGAATCGACGCTATTGCTACGGCAAATATCGTTCTTATCATTTTCCCTCCGTGTCTTTTATAAATCGAAATTGTTTTAAAAAAAGGGTTCAAGGATTCAAGGATTCAAGGATTCGAGGGTTCGAGGGGTCGAGTGTCACTTCCCTTCCCCTCATTACCTCTGGATTCCGGGTCGAGCCCGGAATGACAATGTGTGGATTGCGCGTGTTTTGACATTCTTTCGGCGGTGTGAGGTCGGGCACCTATTACCTATTACCTTTTCCCTATTACCTTGTAGCATTTGAACTTTGACATTTGAGTTTTTCTTACTTAAATGATCCGGATTAACCAATTATTTATTCCGCTGCCGCTTTTTTATTAAAAATCAGCGATCTTAAATCGAACACTGTCTATCACGGCGTTTCCGGCGACATCCGCGGCCACAACTTTCCAGAGATGTTCCCCGCTCTCGATATTCTCGATATCGACGACAATTCTATTTTTGTCGGGGTCATATTCGGTGGGCAGCCAGACCCCGTCTATATAGCTGTTCGGCAGGATATTGCGTGAAAATCCGGAGAGATTGTCCGAAACGGACGCCGTAAGAGCGTGCGAAATATGTTCTCCCTTGCTTACGCCAAGTTTCAATTCCGGCGGAGTCGTGTCCGGGACAACCGCGAATGTTCCGAGCGCGCTTATCTTCCCGAAAAGGCGGCCATCTTCGTCTATCTCGTTGCTGACAAAGAAAGTATCGCCTTTCCAGAATCGCACGAGACAAATTTTCCCGGAGTCGGCGGATATTTCGGTCGTTTCGAACAGTATTGTCGCGGGCAATCTCAGTATAACCCCGGGCGGCCCGAGCACAATCCTCTCCGGCGACGTGGAATCGGGCGGCATTATCGTATCGCGCGCGATAAACGGGCTGAAAACGCCCCTTTCCGGTATCTCGATTCGCCATCGCCCGTCGCCGAATGTATATTCGGTCCCCGATTCGAACCGCCAGATACGCGGCTCGATCTCTATCGAGGTGTCGGGCAAATCGAGCTTAAAACTCTCTCCCGGCTCCGGATCGAAAACGCGGAAAACGAACGCGGTGTCTTCTATCATTTGTGGGCGAATCTCGATATCGCCGCGCAAAAGAAGCGGCAGTGCGATAGGCGGCGTGTCGAAATCGGCCTCGATTAAAATCGCCTCCTCGCCGTAGATGCGAGTTGAAATCAATATTCCGCCGGTTTTTCCGGGGCGGAATAAATACACTATCGAGCCGCTTTTCCGGTGGCGAAGTTCCACATATTCCCATTCGGAGCCGATAGGCAGCGGCTTTTCTTCGGTGGGAATTTTCCCCCTGAATTTTCCCCCTTCGCTTTCATATTCGAGTTTAAATGCACTTGTATCCTTCGGCGAAAGGAACGAAATAAGGGCCTTTTTCGTCTCGTCGAACCGGATAGGCGGGACCGGAATTGGGTGCGGGATAATATCGAAATCCAGCCGTGTGGAATTGCCCCGAAAATCCCGCAGGGCGATAGTAATTTGAACCGTGTCGCCCGCGATGTTGATAATCCCATCGCCCTGAGAGCTTTGTTCGAGCAGGGCAACGTCGGCGCCGACCGGATGTTCCAGCCGAAGCGGCGGGCGTTTCAGCCCGGCCTCTTCCTGAACCGGGAGATCGTAGAGAAGGCCTATCTGCTTCGTTCGGGAATAGGAAAAGGTGTCCGCGTGGAAATGGTAGATCGTATCGTCGTTCGCTATCAGGAAAATTTCGTATGCACCGTAGCTGTTGTAATTGTCGCCGCCCTCGCGGTCGCTGTGTTTTATGGACAGCGAGATCGGGCCGTGAGCGAATATTTTGTCTCCCGCCGCAAGCGCTGATTTGCCGCCGACGCTCTCGATTTTGAACCTTTTCGGCGCGAAAAAACCTTCGATATGAGCATTATCGCCGCGCGGAATGGCCCATATCTCCTCGATTGTCGGGGAAAGTTCGTCCTGCGTGGAGTATCCGACAAACATCGGGTTGAACGGCGAGTCCATGCCCTCGCGAAGCTCGAAATGCAGATGCGCCGAACCCGCGCCGGTGCTTCCCGAAAAGCCGAGCGTGTCTCCGGCGTCGAACTCGAACTCGCCCTCCTTGAACCAGAGTTCGATAGTATTATTCTCTTTCTTGATTTTTTCAGCCCGAATCCTTTTCTCGATAGGCACGGCGAACCCGGAGAGATGCGCGTAAACTGCGGTTATGCCGTCGTCCATGCGGAAATAGACAACCTTACCGTAGCCCCAGGGCGTCTCGCGAACCCGTATCACGCTGCCGTCACCGATAGCGAAAATCGGCGAACCCTCGCCATCGGGGGTGCGAAAATCGACGCCGGCGTGAAAATGCCCGACACGAAACTCCGCGAAGGTGCTCGTGATCTGCGGCTTACAGCCCAATGGCCAGACCGGGTTGACCTGTGCGGCGGTTATCGAGATGAGTAGGAATGTTATGGTAAAAAGAAACTTCACCGCGATTCGGGGGCGTAGCTCAGGGTTACCTGATGGCTCATGCCGAGATTCTCGGAGTAATTTACGATAGCGTAATCGAGGTTGATATCGCTCAGTCGAACGCCGATTCCGCCGGAGATATTTCTCGTATCGTGGCCGGGGGTATAGCCGATTCTCAGGACGGCGTGATTTCCGATATAGCCCTCGGTGCCGATTGCGACGTGGCCTCCGAGCCTGTCCGGCTTGACCCAATCCGCCTTGAACACACCGTAGTCGAGGATTTCCGCGGCGATACCGGCGCGATAGGTTATCGGGTAGTTCTCCCGGTATTCGTCGAAATAGACCTCCCGGCTGCCCCAGTTTTTTACCGAAATACCGGCTCGCAACATGCGATAATTACCCGCCGCGCCAAAATCGAATACCCAGCCGTCGCGGTCGTATTGGTCGATTTTCTCGTGAATCCATTTTGCGGAGACTCCGAGATCGAGGAAATCCGTGATTCGCCTTGCGGCAGTGAGCTGCATATATAGTTGGTGCGCCGTGAAAGTATAGTCCGGCTCTGCTGTAGGCCCGGAGCGCGCTTCGATATCGCCGGTATCAATCAGGAAAAGCCGGATCGCGCCGCCCCATTTACCGTAAATCCCGTTTGCGAACAGTCCGGAATTGGAAGTTTTATCGCGGACGTAAGAGTATGTTGCGCCTGCGGTAGGACCGCCGTCGTGGAAAATCGCCGCGGGGTTGGCCCATCCCGAGGAAGTTCTATCGCCGCCTGCGGTTGACGCGCCGCCTAACGCCTCGCTTGCGGCATCGCCGGTGAGCCACAGAAATGCGCCCGGCGGGAGCACGGCGTTGCCGTAAAGCGTTTGCCCGTTCACGGATACGGCGAGTAATATCAGAAGAAAGAAATATAATTTCATATCGAACTCCGTTAATAAAATCGGATTAGTATAATCAATTATCGTGCCAATATGTAGTATTATATCAAAATAAATGCGCTCTATTTTTTTTAGGGG
>DAOWNU010000173.1 GCA_030642425.1 bacterium
CCGATCCGTAAGTGGCTTTGGGCCATGTTGCCGGAGGGCCGCCTCGATGCCCGCCTCCGCGCTTACGGCATGTTGCCCTGGGGCGCCCGTGCGGATGGCGATCCGGAAGAGCCGGAGGAACCGGAAATTCCCGCCGCGCCGACGGGATTTGCTATCGAGCTGAGAATGGAGCCGTCGCCGTTTATGCTTATATCCTGCGACCCATACGGCGAGCATTCGGGTTTCGATATTAAACGCGCGGAAACGCCAGCAGGTGTTACCGAGCCGCCGGATATGGGCGAAGAGCTTTTTATGCAGAATACCGGGCTTCCGCTCATGGACGGCGAAATCGTTTTGGGAACGAAATATTGGTATCAAATCCGCGCACGCAACGGCGAAGAAGTCGGCGAGTGGACGGAAATTGTGAGTGTGGAATATAAGTAGTCGGCAATGCCGGAGATGGATTCCGGCCTTCGCCGGAATGACAGATACAGGGGCGACAATGGTCGCCCCTTTTTTTTATCCCCCCGGCAAGCTCCCTTCGGCAAGCTCAGGGAACGAACACAAGCCGGTCGTTGAGCGGAGTCGAAACGACTTTCTTTTATCGAGCGTGGCGCTCGACCTGTTATATGAAGAACTATTGCTCATTTTAAATTTAATCTTCTCCCCCGCCGAATTTGTTTCAAGCTGTCCTTGCATTTTATCTTTTATCCGTTATATTCTCCCGCTTGAAAGTTGGAATATTGGAAGACTAAAAAAACGGGACTGAATGCAGGATAAAAAATACATAAGAAATTTCTCGATAATCGCGCATATCGACCACGGCAAATCGACGCTGGCCGACCGGCTTCTCGAACTCACCGGCGCGGTCGAGATCGGCGGCCATGAGGAACAGCTTCTCGACGATATGGAGCTTGAACGCGAGCGCGGGATAACTATCAAATCCCACGCGGTCAAGATGGACTATGAATCTCCCGACGGCGCGACCTACGAACTCAATCTTATCGACACGCCCGGCCATGTCGATTTCGCCTACGAGGTTTCGCGTTCGCTGGCGGCATGTGAAGGCGCGCTTCTCATTGTCGATGCCTCACAGGGGATCGAGGCGCAGACCATATCCAATCTCTATCTCGCAATCGATAACGATCTCGAAATAATCCCTATCGTGAACAAAATAGACATGATTTCGGCCCGTCCGGAGGATGTCGCTGTGGATATAGCCGAGCTTATTGGCTGCGATCTCGGCGATGTAATATTGGTTTCGGCGCGCACGGGGGAAGGTATTCAGGCCGTGATCGACGCGGTTGTGGAGAAAATTCCTCCACCTGTTGGCGAGGCCAAAAACCCCGCCCGTGCGCTGATATTCGACAGCTTTTACGATCCATATCGCGGGGTTGTCGTGTATGTCCGGCTCATGGAGGGCGAGATAAAACATGGCGACACTATACGCTTTTTCGCCAGCGGCAAAGAGTTCGAAGTGAACGAGGTCGGCTGTCTCCGCTTGAATCTTGAAAAGACATCTTCGCTCTCCGCGGGCGAGGTCGGCTATCTGATGGCGAGTATCAAGAACGTTCAGGACGCCCGTGTCGGCGACACTGTGACAACACTCGCCAACCCTGCGGAGTCGCCGCTTCCGGGTTATCGCGAAGTCAAGCCGATGGTTTTCAGCGGCTTTTATCCTTCCAACCCCGACGATTTCGAGGGCCTTCGTTCGGCGCTCGAAAAGCTTCAGCTTAACGACGCCAGCTTGATATACGAGCCGGAAACTTCGGCGGCACTTGGCTACGGTTTTCGCTGCGGTTTTCTCGGCCTTTTGCATCTCGAGATCACGCAGGAACGGCTTTTCCGTGAATACGGCCTCGACCTTGTCGCGACCGTTCCGAATGTCGAATACGAGGTCTATCTTGAAAATGGCGAAATGATTCCTGTGGAAAATCCCGCAAAAATGCCCGACCCGCTCGAAATCGATCATATCGAGGAGCCGTTCGCCGAGGCCGAGATAATTACCCCGCATGAATTTGTAAGCCCCGTGATGGGCCTCGTGAAAGAGCGGCGCGGCGAGTATATCGCCACCGAGTTTGTCGATCCGAACAGGGTGATGCTTCGTTTTTCGATCCCGCTGTCCGAGGTCATTTTCGATTTTTTCGACAAGATGAAGACGGTCAGCAGGGGCTACGCGAGTTTCGATTATTATATCACCGGCTATAAACGGGCGGATCTGGTCAAGCTCGACGTCCGTGTCAACGGCGACCTTGTCGATACGCTCTCGATAATAATCCACCGCGAACGAACTTACGATTGGGGCCAAAAACTTGTCAGCAAGCTGAAAGAGCTTATCCCGCGCCAGATGTATGAGGTGGTGATTCAGGCGGCTATCGGTTCGAGGGTTATTTCGCGCGCGCGCCGGGCGCCTTTGCGAAAGAATGTTACCGCAAAATGTTACGGCGGCGATATTTCGCGCAAGCGGAAGCTTCTCGAGCGGCAGAAGGAGGGCAAACGCCGCATGAAAATGGTCGGGAGTGTCGAGATCCCGCAGGAGGCCTTTTTTGCGATATTGAAGATCGAAAGATAGGATTTTTTGTTTATTGATCTCCAGTTTTTGTAGATTTCTCTTTCATTGACATAAATTTGAATTATATTTTCCACAATATAATTACCGTGCTCGCATGTGTTGCCCTTGAAAGGGCTGCCACTGTAGGCGGTTAAAAACGCTTGGACTTTTCGCCCGGTCGAGCGTGACGCTCGATCTGGTAAAGAAGATGAGGGGTTTCGCAAGCCCCGCATATAACGCAACATTCTTTCGCACATTCCATGGGATATAGATTTTCACAAGGTTTTATCGACAGGGTGATCGCGGCGACCGATATCGCGGCTTTGATCGGGAGATATACCACTCTCAAGCGCAGCGGACATAAGCTTGTGGGACTTTGCCCGTTTCATCAGGAGAAAACGCCGAGTTTTACTGTCGATCCGGAACGCGGCCTTTACTACTGTTGCGGCTGCCACGCCGGCGGGAGCATATTCACATTCCTTCAGGAAAAAGAGGGGATGAATTTCCCTGAAGCGGTGGAACATCTTGCCCGAAGCGCGGGGATCGAAATGCCAGCGCGGGAAGGCGTGGGCAAACCCACCGACGGTTTAACAAAGGCCGCAGAATTCGGCGCGAGATTTTTTCAAAAAGCTATTATGGATGAGATTGGCCGGGAAGCCCGCGAATATCTGGATTCGAGGGGGATATCGAGCGAAACATGGAAAAAATTCGGTCTCGGCTGGGCGCCGAAAGACAGAAACCACCTGCTCAAATCTATTCGCAAAGCGGGAAAGAAAGCCGAGCCTTTTATCGAGATCGACCTTGTGGCGAAAAGCGATTACGATAGAACGCTCTATTCCAAAATCGGCGACGCGCTCGTTTTTCCGATACTCCGCGCTGGCGGCAAGGCTGTCGCTTTCGCCAATCGCAAAATACGCGAAGACCCGGAATACGACGGCCCAAAGTATATCAACAGCTCGGATAACGATATTTATCATAAATCGGGCATTCTCTACGGCCTGCCGCAGGCGAGGTCCGCAATTAGAAAGGGAGATAGCTCGATCCTTGTCGAGGGCTATTTCGACGTTATCGCGCTGGTCGAGAAGGGAATTGAAAACGTGGTCGCGACCTGCGGCACCGCCCTGACCTCGCAGCAGGCCTCGATTCTGGTGAGATATGCGCGCAAAGTGGTCGTTCTTTTCGACGGCGACGAGGCGGGCCTTCGAGCGACTCTCCGATCTCTGGATATATTGCTCGGGGCCGGTCTCGAGGTTTTCGTCGTGCGCCTTCCGGACAGCGAAGACCCCGATTCATTAGTTATGAAAGATGGCGCGGAGAAGCTTCGGGAGATAATATCTTCCGCGCCGGATTGGTTCGATTGGCTCTACGAATACTCGTGGGGCACATCGGATTCGGACGGCATTTCTGCGGCGTCTTCTGTCGCAGACAGCATGGCGATCCCCCTGTCGGCGGTCGCCGACGGCCTCCAAAGAAACCTCTATGTCCGCGAACTCGCAAAGCGCCTCGCGACTTCCGAGGAGGGACTACGCGACCATCTTAGAAAGGCCTTTAAGAAATCCCGTAAAACATATTCGGACACCGGCTCCGCCGATAAACTCGCGTCCCTGCCGGATCGGGCGAAACTCGAAATCGCACTTATTGCGGCTATTATCCACTGCGGTCTCGGCGACAATCCACCGGAGAACATCCTTTCGCTATATCCCGGCCTCTGGGAGATTGCGGTAGATGGCGCGACACCGGCCGAGGCTATCTCCGAAATAAACGACGAAAGGGCGCGCGGTTATCTCTCCGAAATGCTGTTTTTGCTCGAACAGGGGGAAGCGGATACCCACAGAAACATGTTGATAGTTAAGCTATCGAGGATTAATATAAAGAACAGGATGCTTCAATTGCAGGAGAACCTGAGAAAATCCGGGCCGGACGAATCCGGAGGGGATATATCGAAAACTCTCGACGAATTGAAGAGCCTGTCGGAAAAACTGAGAAAACTCGGCGGCAAAACGCCGAACAAATAATGGAGCGATTATGAAAGAAAAAGAGAAATACGCGGCATTGGAAAACCTGCTCGAAACTCTGGGAGAAAGGAAATCGGTTCCCTTTTCCGAAGTTGAGAGCTTTATAAAGAAAGCCGGGCGCGGTATAAGACCGGAAGACGTGTTGGACTACCTCTCCGCCAACGGTATCACCGTCCTCGGCACCCAGAAAGAGGATCGACGCCGAGTTCGGAAAGACGACCCGTTGTGGCTCTACATCAAGGAGGTCGGCAAGGTAAATATACTTGGGAAAGAGCGCGAACTCGAGGTCGCCACACGTATGGACAAAGCGATCACGAATGTGCGGGAGGTTATCGCCAATAATACGATGACCGTCGCGCTCCTTATTCGAATAGGCAAATTGGTGGAGACACGCGAGCTGCCTCTCGATGAGTTTATCAAAGTCACACTCGGCGATCAATCTTCGACCATGGAGGAAAGACGGTTTCAGCTTGTGGAAAAACTCGCGGATATCGAGAATGATACAAGCAAGTTGAGGGCGGCAACACTCGAAAGCTGTGCGAAAGCCGACATCAAAAAGAAGCAGAGAAAAATAAAAGGTTTAAAAAGATCGATAAATAACAAAATTAACAAAATGAACTTATCTTACCGCGCCGTGGAGATGTTCCGACCGCTTTTCGGGAAGATACTCGATTTTATCGAAAATAATCAGGAACGCCTGGAACGGGTTGCCGGGGCAGAAAAAATCGAGCCGGAGAAACTGCGTGAGATCACGGACGCCGTCCTCGAACATAAAATGAAAC
>DAOWNU010000350.1 GCA_030642425.1 bacterium
GGTGGGGGATTCGAATCCTTCAGCATAAATAACTCCTGTCGGATGTCCATAAAAAGATGCACAGCCGTGAATGTCGAGATTGTCGTCGATTGTGATAACATCGCCCACGGCTTGAATCGAGTCGGCTATGAGTTCGCCATTGATTTTCGCGTTTGCCATGAGGACGATTGTGTCGGTGACTACCGCGTTCTTCGACCACAGGGTATCTTTATTGCCGAGATTATCGGGTATTCCGCGAATGCTGTCCCAATAGGCGACCATCGTGTCTATCGTGTTCGCCTCGAAGTCGTCGCCGTCCGCGATGTCGGAGGGAATGTCCCGAAGGTCGCCCCAATGTGCGATGTTCGTGTCTATCGTGTTCGGCTCGAAGTCGTCGCCGTCGGCGATGTCGGCGGGAATGTTGCGAAGCGAATCCCAGTGCGCGATCATCGTGTCCGGTGTCCAGGGAGCGACGCCACCGGTGAACGAATCCGCGACCGCCGCGCGGAATGCGTATGGCGAGGATGTCAGCGGCATCCTCGGTTCGAGGACGTTACCATCGACGACTATTTCGAGCCAATACTGCTCATCGAAGGGCAGGTCTATCGGCCCGAGCGCGACGTCGAACAAGCCGTGGACGATAAGAACTTCGCCGGCGCCATCGTGCGTCTCCGACCATAGTTCCGTGCCGCCGGTCTCGATGTCGAACAGTTTAAATGTCATCTCCAGCGTGTCGTTCTCCCCCACGCCGGCGATGTCTGTCAGTTTGCCTTGATATTGGATTGTCTGCGGGATAGCAAAAACGGAAAGCACGCAAATAAGAACAACCGCGAAATAGACCTTCATCTCTCCTCCTCGATAGATTTCTATTTTTATCTAATTTAATGTGAGAAAAATGAAATGGCAAGGGAAAAAAGAAAAAAAGCAAGAGCAAAAGCCGCCCCCGGGCGGGAGCGGTATTTTTCCCAAGTGTGATTGGGCGAAAGCGCGAACGGTTGCCCTTGCGTATTTGCGTATTGCACGTGCGGTTTTTTTCATCGACTTCTCGATATATGTTGACAGAAACGAATGGCGGACTATTTTCAGAGTATGAATAGAACTGCGGAAAAAACTCGCCGTTCAAGACCGGAATATATCGCTTACGGCGCAATAATTATCGCGCTGGCGGTCGCGCTGGGCTTTGTCTTGGCGCCGGTTCCCAATATCGAACTGGTTACTCTTACTCTTGCCTTCGGCGGATATCTACTCGGCGGCGGTTGGGGCGCGTTGATAGGGGCGATGGGTTTCGGGCTATATTCGATGCTGTCGCCCTACGGAATTGCGCCGCCGCCGCTTTTTGCCGCGCAGATTATCGGCGGAGGCGTTATCGGTTTCGGGGGAGCGATGCTTCGAAAAATCGCCTTCAACCGGAATCGCGGCGCATTTATAAAAGTGACCGCCTGTGCAATAACCGGCCTGATTGTGACGCTCATCTACGATATTCTTACAAATATCGGCTCTTTCGTGCTTATCGCCTCGGAAACGACTTTTATTCCATTTCTTGTTGGCGGATTGGGCTTTGCAATTGTCCATATCGCGGCGAATTGTGTGATATTCGCTCTTCTTTTTCCGATTATCGCCGGTATTATTAATGGGAAGAAAAAGAGTTAGGGGGGACAGCGTTTAGCGTGTGTTTATTAAGGACGAGTATATTTCTTCGAGCCTTTTAATATGTAATTCGGGCGAGTATTCTGAACGCGCAATATTCCGCGCATTTTCACCCAAAATTCGGCATTTTTCCGGATCGCGCCACATCGCAAGCGCCGCGTCCCGGAGCTCTTCGGGGCTGTTCGGGTCGAATAATTCTCCGGTTATTCCCGGTCGAACCATCTCCGGGATACCGCCGATATTCGAGCCGAGGACGGGGATGCCGTCGCTGAAAGCCTCGAGGACGGTCAAAGGGGCATTTTCCCAGCAGGTGCTTGAAACTATTATGTATCTTGCGCGGCGGCGGATCCCTGTCAACTTTTCAGGTTCGACATAGCCGAGGAATTCGATATTTGCTGTGCCTTTTGCAAAAGCTCTCAATTCATCCTCGATAGGGCCGGTGCCGGCGATCCGAAGGATCGCTTCGGGCGGCATGCCGCGCCAGGCACCGACAAGAGTCGTCAAGCCCTTTTCGGGAGAGAGTCGTCCGGCGAAAAGGGCGTAGTTTTCCGGCATGTCGCCCGTGGCCGGAGTTTTTCGTGGAAACTCCGGCGGCACCGGCCCGAAATTGGGCATTACCTCGATTTTATTCCTATTAAATCCGGCCTCGACGAAACGCTTTTTGAGAAAACGGCTTGGAGATATAAACATATCGATCTTTTGCGGAACTTTGCGTATCCTATGCCGCCAGCTTTCGAGTGCGGCCATAAGACTCGCGCTCAACGACGATTTTTTGCATCGTAGTAATGGCGCGAACGCGAATCGCAGGCCGCCTTTTAAACATTTTGCG
The DNA here is from genome assembly GCA_030642425.1 of bacterium. GTDB lineage: Bacteria > UBP14 > UBA6098 > UBA6098 > UBA6098 > DAOWNU01. The sequence goes on from DAOWNU010000350.1 coordinate 2,456, forward strand.
CAAAGGCGTCCGCGTTTCTGGTCGAAAAAATTAGTATTGGGGCAAAGAAGCGAGAAATCGTGCAGCGTCCAGATAATTGGGATTTTCCTTTTTCTCAATGGCTGGAAAATCGACGGAGTGAGATGGTGCATCATATTGTGCACGTGGGCGATATCTACAGGGCCGATTTCGTCGAGCAGGCGCGTCATACAGTCCTCAGCCTCCGATGAATACATCGTTCGCTTCATGACTTTCAACCCGCTATGAATAATCCCGCGCTTGAGCAATTCCGGGTAATCAACGTTCGAAGGCCAGTATTTCTCGGTTTCAGGGCAGGGGATAGATTTCGGATGCCGCATCGCGAAATGAAAGACCTCGTGGCCGCTATCTCGTAGAAGGCCCTGGACATTGCGGTGAGTGTCATACACCCCGTAACTGGACGGGAGGCCTGGATAATAGCCGCTGGCTTGGTGGCGCACCGAATCCTGATGGTGAGGGCAAGGTGCCCAATATCACACCGCGCAAGGGCGGATTGGGCGATTGGTCACGAAGCGATATTGAATACTACCTGGCCTCAGGGTTTACACCGGACTTTGACACGGTAGGTGGCTCGATGGTTAAAGTTCAGGA
>DAOWNU010000091.1 GCA_030642425.1 bacterium
ACGGTTTCGGCGGCAAAGAAACGACTGTCCGCCTTTATTCGGAGGGAAAAAAGATCGGCGAAGAGCGTATAATCCTTCCCGGAAAGGGAGAGCTTGTCGATGTGATTTTCACTGTAACCCCCGACACCGAAGGCGTTTATACATATCGCGTCGCCGTTCCGGATTTGGGCGACGAGCTTACCGCCGCCAATAACGCCCGAAGTGTCCGTGTTAAAATCCTCCCCAGTAAAAAGCGCATTCTCGTTGTCGCGCCCGAGCCGAATTGGGAATTGACATTTTTCCTGCGGGCCTTGCGCGGCGACACCGATCTGGAGATTGAGACCGCATTTATCGGAAAATCCGCCCCGGCCGGGGACAGGAAACTGCCTAATACAGCGGCAGGATTTCGTGAATATAACGCCGTTTTTGTTATTGGCGGTATAAAAGAGCTTTCGGCGAAAAACATGGGGGCCGATCTCGCGGAATATGTCGATAATGGCGGTGCGCTCGGGATACATATCCTCGACAATGTGAATCCGGGCGGCGGGGCGAGTTCCCCCTGGGAAATTTTATTCCCGTTTATTTATTCTCCGGGTTCGCACGTCTGGACGCGCGACGAATTCTCGCCGGAATTAACGGTGCAGGGGCTGATCCACCCGGTAACGCGTATCTCGGAGGAGACGATCTCGCCCGCAGATGCCTACAGCAAACTCCCGCCTTTGACCGGTTTCGCGATGATCACCGGGGCGGCGCAGGGCGCGGTGTCGCTTATGGCGCATCCACGATTGCCGGATGTCCCGATAATTGCTGTCCGGCAGACGGGCAGGGGAAGAGTGTTGATGCTCAACGGCGCCGGCTTCTGGCGATGGGCCTTCGTGCCATTCGGTTTCGGCGGAAATAACAGGGTCTATAACGCTCTCGTCTCCGGCGGAACCGCGTGGCTGCTTGCCGCCGATGAGGGCGAGGCTTTCAAAGTGGAAACCGACAATCCGGTCTATCGGAGCGGAGAGACGGTCATTATCTCGGCGAGGTTGCGCGACGAGGCCAATCGGCCGCTGGACGGCGCACAGATCAGCGTGAGAATTTTCGACACGGTCGAGGACACGGTATCGAAAGACACGATAGATATCGTTCTGGAGGATCGAGGCGGCGGCCTATATACAATGGAGCTTCCGGCGATGGGCATCGGCAGCTGGCGGATGCGGGCAGTGGCCGAACTCGACGGTCAGCGCATCGGTTTGTCTTCGGGGAAATTTCTCGTGGAACCCTATTCTCTGGAAATGGAAAGAGTCCAACTGGACGAAAACGCCCTCCGCGCAATAGCCAACGCCACCGGCGGAACTTATTTACGCGCCGGAAATATCGACTCCCTGCAGAAGATACTGAAAATCCCTCCCGTTCTGCGCAGGGAAAAATCCGAACGCGCGTTCTGGGATAATCCGATACTGCTTATAATCTTCATCCTCGCCCTCTGCGGCGAATGGATCCTCCGCAAGCGCTCCGACATGCCATAACGGAAAAATCAATTCAAAATGATCAATTAGCAATGATCAATTTGCAATGCTCGCCCGTTCCCTGAGCTTGTCGAAGGGAGCAATTTCGGGGATAAATAAAAAGGCGGCTTCCTCAGCCGCCTTAATATATTCCGAAAACCGTCTTGCCTGGTTTTCGGCAACAACTTCCGTCGGCATTGCCGACTACTTATATTCCACCCCCACAATTTCCGTCCACTCGCCGACTTCCTCGCCGTTGCGTGCGCGAATCTGATACCAGTATTTCATCCCCGGATTTATTTCGCCGTCCATGAGCGGCAGCCCGGTATTCTGCATAAAAAGCTCGTCGCCCATATCGGGCGGCTCGGTAACCCCGGCGGGCGTTTCCGCGCGTTTAATATCGAAACCCGAATGCTCGCCGTAAGGGTCGCAGGATATAAGCATAAACGGCGACGGTTCCATTCTCAGCTCGACAGCAAATCCCGTCGGCGCGGCGGGGATTTCCGGCAATTCCGGCCCGCCCGGCTCCTCATCACCACCGCCAACCGCTCCCCAGGGCGACCCGGTCCACCATTCACCCTCCACATCGCGATGACGACTGCGATACCAATCGAAAAGCTTCCGCTCCTGTTCGTTGCAAACGTCGCGCGCAGTGATCATATCGTTCTGAGCAATCTGCGCCTCCTGAAAAGTCTGCGTATAAAGCGCCCGCGTCACATTATAATCGTCGAAAACCGTTTGAAGCGCGGTGAAATCCGGCACCAGATCGGCGTATTCCGGGAGAAGTTTCACCAAATCCCAATGCGCGAGGCAATTCGACGCCACTACGAACATATCGTCCTCGTCGTTCGTGATATTGACCGCTAACCCGAACTCTCCGAGCACCGCCGGATCGGGGAAAAACACCGGCAAGGATATTTTCGCCCGAAGCAAGCCCTCGCGCAGCGCCGTGAACTTGGTCGCGAGCAATTTCCTCTGCTCCGGCGCAAGAACATTCTTTGCTTTGTAAAGGTTCAAAGCGTCCCGGTATGCATCGATTTTGTCCGAAAGTCCGACGACCAGCGACGCCATATAATCCGGTTTGCCGACCTGCAACAATAGCCACGGCAACAGATCTACCGACATAAATGTCAGATAGTCCTCCCAGTTAAGCCTTTGCGGATACCTTGTTTTCTTAGCCATTTTTACTCCTTTCCCCTTCGCGGGAAAAAATGTTTGACAAACTTAGTTTAGTCTCTTTCGCCAAAAAATTTAAAATACTCATTTTTGCGTGCGTTTTGAACGTCTTTGAAATCGTTTCGACTGGTTCTGAAAGCGTTTCAATTGGCTTTGAAATCGTTTCGACTGGCTCTGAAATTGTTTCAATTGACTTTGAAATCGTTTTGACTGGCTCTGAAAGCGTTTCGACTGGCTCTGAAATTGTTTCGATTTACTCTGAAAGCCTTTGTATGGCATCTGAAATTGTCTACGTCAACTATGAACGCCTTTGTATCGCATCTGAAAGCGTCTATGTCAAGCAAGAAACGCTTTGTATCCCATCTAAAATTGTTTGCGTCAACCATGAAAGCCTTTGTGTAGCATCTGAAATAGTCTACGTCAACCATGAAACGCTTTGTATCCTACCTGAAATTGCCTGTGTCAACCATAAAAGCCCTTTTTTCGCTCCCTAAACGGACGGCAACACCCTATAAGTTATTAAAGAACAATGAATTATATAAATAGACGTATTTCATCCGAACAACGGCAACAATAAGAATAATACCTATTTATCATAATGTCAAGAACTTTCTGCGCCGCAATCTCATCGTTGCGTGCACTATTTCAACAGCGTCATTTTTCTTACGCTCTGGAAATCGCCCGCATTTATACGGACAAAATATACGCCCGACGGGCAATTTTCGCAAGACCAATTTTCTGTGAATCGTCCTGCGGGTATCTCCGTTCGATATATTGGAATATCGACTAACCTTCCGAGAATGTCATATATATACAAATCCACAACCGCATGTTCCGGCAATTCGATATCGAAGCTGACAGAAGTATTGAACGGGTTTGGCCTCGGCGTGCCGAGGGCAAATTCTTTTGGCAACTCGGGTTCCTTATGAGGCTCTGTTTCGTCCCCGGGCGTATTCGGCCTACAAACCCCGGCCCCTTGCCCTATTATAACAGTGGCAGGCATCCCGAGAGCCAACGCTACTTCATAATGGGTTCCGTAATCCACGTCGAAAGTTGCGATTGGTGCTGGAAGATCAGGTGCAGGGGGCAATTGGAAGCTACCATCGCTATAATTGTAAGAGCTGTTGGGTGCCGAATGTCCGCAACCGCCACTAAATGTGCAATTTCCACCGAACTCCAAATTGATCCTGCTAATTCCCGAAAAACCGGTGTAAGAAGCAGCCCTCGAACCACCGCCACCTACTGTTTCCGGTTCTGCGTCGATAGGGGTAAGGGTCGGATGCCTTGGATTGCTTCCTGAAAATACGGTATTTTGAAAAGTTATATATGTAATAAAATCGAAATCGCAGCCTACTTGATTGCCGGAATAATTCATACTGTCTGTGTGAGCAAATAGACCCATGTCACAAGCGCAATTGTGCTTGAATGATTCGGCGACGGTTTGACCTACATATTTAATAGTTGTTCCCCATGTTGCCCCGTAATATGGATTGACCCATACGGTTAGCGAATAATGGTGGATAAGATACTTCGAAGTAATCAACTCCCATGTAAAGTGATTACCGTCTTTATTGACCGTAAAAGAATAGCTGTTTGTATCGGCGGGTGGATTACCGAGACTGACGACATAGGAGTTATTGGGAGGAAAAACAACGCCCTCACCGGTAACGGTTATCGAAGCGCTATTTAACGGGACGGCCATCAGGCTTAAAGCGGTTCTTTCGCCAGTTCCTAATGGAAAGCCGCCACATTTCCGATAAGGCATAATGGAATATGCATCGAGACAATCCTGATAATAATCGACCGTATCCCACGAAGAAACCGTTGCGCCTGTTTGGACTATGAAGGCGTGGTTGCAGTTTCCGCCGCCTACGATGGTCTCGTAGTTGTCGTCGGCGTCGATTTCGCAGTTCGCGTTGCCGTCGAGAGGCGTTCCGGCGATGTCTGTGATGTCGTTTGTGAGTTCGACATGGTAGGCTTCGTCGTAGTAGAAGGTATCCGGCAGGAACATTGTTAGTTCGGTTAAATTCTCGGAGAACTTCATAGAATCGATATTAGCCTCCGCCAGATTGTGACATACCACTTTGACATTGATATTGCCGGCGAAAGTCGTCGAATCCATCGGCTCTGTGAAATAGGCATAGAGGTTGTTGCCCTCGCCGGATGTGGGTCTGCGACGGCCATCGGGTTCGTTTCCCACACCCTCAATTATCGGCCCATAATTATCTATATATATATTGTATGATGCTTCAAATAATGGGCCAAAAGGGCCCATATCACAATAAGTTGATACTTCTATATAAAGCGTATATTTACCATCAGGGAATTTCGCATTCGAATTACAATCTGCGTCTTCATCTGGTGTTCCGCCGAGTTTTTGTTTTGTGTTCCAAAATCCTCCTCGAACATCGTCTAGATTATGACCGCCCTCATTTTCAGAGCCTGTTAAATCCGTAATTATATATTCATCATCGTTTCTCACGTTATTCAGAAAACTGACGTTATTTCCTACTCCATTTCCATTTACTTCTCCATTAGTAACTGATGGAACATTTCCTTCAAATATAAATTCACCCAATTGTGTTTTAACGCCATCTTTTTCTATTCCCCACCTTATCGCATGTGGTGAAATTAAAATAGCTTTATCTTCGGAATAGTATCTGGCTATCCTGATCTTTGCTTTAAGGTCTATTCTGCCATCAAGTAATACGGTAAATTCATCCAGATTCATATCTCTATCACCTATTGGGAGCGTAAGCGAGACATGCGATTCTGACATAAAGAAGGTTTGTTCGTGAAAATAACTCTCGCAAGTGTAACCCATAGAGACTAATTGAGGAAGTGGATTAGCTCGGTTTTCCCTGTCAGGGGAATATTCGAGGTGCAAGTGCGGTTCCCAATTCCCTTCTCCGACAGATAATTTTCCTATTACTCCCCACGTGGGGTCTCCTGGATAAACATGGCTCTTTAAAGGATCGTCTAGATCGAAGTGCTTAATCGATTCCTTGTCTAAATGCCCATATGTCCATTCACCTAATTCACCATAATCGATGATTACTACCCAATCATTCCCTTCAGCATCGTTTTCAAGAGAATTCTCTTCTATAGCTTCAACTTTGCCTTCAGCAAATGGTTTTATCCAGGTAGTTGTGCTAAAATATATATCTAATCCCGGATGCGCGTAATTCCTGAAATCAACGTAGTTACCACCTAACCACGGATCTTCTCCGAAAGGGTTAGGAGTATAGGCTAATAGTGGGATTGCTAAGCTGATATAGACAATTATTAAACCTATTTTGCTTATTTTTTTCATCTCACTCACCTCCCTCGATGGAGATAAGTCGTTCTATAGGTTCACCGGAACCATATATCTCGAAGTAAACCAAATTACCATTATTAATTAAAACGATCGGATTCGTATCAGGTATATCCACCCATCTATAAACTACATCACCGTTTGTTTTTGAAAGGATTTGTATTTCCCTGTCCTCTGTCGATGGAGTTTCTCGCCCTATGAAATATGGATTACCGGAAGGTAGTATTCCTTTAATTGCTCCCGGTATTGCTGTTGAATCTTGCCAGATAAGCTCAAGCGAATCCGCAATATCGAAGAAATAAAGGTATAAAGGCGGATAGGGATCGCTTTCTGTTAAACGCACACCCCAATCTGGACCATCCCTGAAGGATAGAATCATATATCCGTAGCCAGCAGCGAAAAGAACACGGTCTGGTCTAACAACATCATGTGGGATAACAAAGGTATATTCATACGCTTCGCTGACTTTAGAAATAGCGACACTATCGCCTACGTTCGTAAAACAGATTATCGAACCGTCTTCGCAGAGTTTCCCTTTAACGAAGTCCTGCTCTATGCCCGAATAGTTCACCTCATGAAAATGCCACGGCCTACCGTCAACAAGTGGCTCTCTGAATACTTCATATCCGGTAGAATCATAAACGTAGGCAGTGTCTTGAGTGAAAGCGGCAATTCTTGAACCCACTATCTGGAAAGTAGGCTGATTTCTTCGATCCAAGCTAATACCACCGAGGATTTCTCCATATTTTAAGATAGCGTAATCCCATTCGGGGAATAGAGAATCTTTTTTCGGCGACCATAGGCTTACAACTCCCAACCCTGAACTATTGAGTGCTTGATAAACCATGAAAGAGGGGTATGGGACTTTCCAGCTTGGATAGTCATAGTAAACTGGATTTACCGTTGTAGAATCGAAACTGAAGACACTGTCATATTCTATACTATGGTCATCCAGAGATATAAAGCTATCTACGTGAGAAAAAGAATGAAAGTTCTGGAAAATATGATTTTTCTGTACTACTAAAGGAGAGCCTGGAGCTACGATTGTATCGATAAAACCATTAGTGTCGATACGGATTGTCCCGTATAATGAACCGCTTGAATCTCTATCGTATATATGGCATTCAAGCCAGGTTTTTCCGTCTTCATCTATGACGAAATCGTATGGATATGGGTCTTTGTTTTCGGAACTCGGAAAATCGCCATTCCCTAATAACACATTTACTTCATAACCGATATTAATCATCACTTCCACACTGTCCTCCGCTTCGTAGGTGGCTGTTTCGGCTTTTACTTTCGCCCAGAGTGAGTCTCCGGGGGTGTAGGTGTGGCAAACGCTGTCGGAGGCGTCGGTCAGGTCCCAGGTGGCGTCGTTCTCCCAGTCGTAGTCGTAGGAGAATTCCGGCGGGGTGGGCAGTAGGCCGGTAGTCCATGTCGCGTCGTATATCGGGTTCACCAAAACACCATCGCCCCAGGCGGCGCCGTTTGCGAGTGTGCCGTCGTGGCCGTTGCCGGAGGAATCGGCGGTGTTTGTCCCAACGTCCTCGTCGAGGTGCC
>DAOWNU010000053.1 GCA_030642425.1 bacterium
GTTTAAGCTCGTTGTTTTCGTGCCGGAAGACCACTCGGAAGCGGTGCGAAAGGCCATTGCCGAAGCCGGCGCGGGACATACGGGGAAATACTCCGAATGCACTTTTTCGGCCTCCGGCGAGGGGACTTTTCGACCGGGGCCGGATACGAAGCCCTTTATTGGCAAAGCCGGTGAACTTCAGCGTGTGAAAGAAATTCGTATCGAGACGGTGGTTCCCGGAAGCAGACTGTCCGCCGTTCTCGAAGCGATGATAAAGACCCACCCATACGAAGAAATCGCCTATGATATTATTCCGCTCGGGAACAATGCGGCTGGACTTGGCCTTGGGGCGGTCGGCGAACTCGTAAAGCCTTCGACCGTCCTGGAGCTTTGCAGCCAATTGCGGTCGATCCTGCCGGTTTCGGGTATCCAGATGTGCGGATTGGGCGAGGCGAGAATTCTCAAGGTCGCGATAATAGGCGGCAGCGGGGGGAGTTATGTAGATGGAGTAATCGAGTCCGGCGCGGATATACTTATTACCGGCGAAGCAGGTTATCATCACTTAAGATACGCTCAGGCCGTGGATTTGCCGGTAATCCTGACCGGTCATTTCGCCTCGGAATGGGTCGGGTTGCCGCTGTTGAAAACGGAGCTTGAAAGGGCGTTTGGGAAGGGCGAAAAAGGGGTGGTTGTCGAGATGGCGTCATCCGAGAGAGGCCCGACATTGTTTGTGTAAATTGAACGGATATACAGAGTTAAGTTGCGGAATGCGACGGCGCTCTTGTGCCGATACGACATTTATTAAACGCTTATTTCTACGGAGGAACGAATGGAAAAATCAAAAGTAAAAGAATCTTTATCAATCCTTATTAAACTCCAGGAAATCGACAGCCAATTGGCCGAATTGGAAGTAACCAAGGTCTTCTATCCAACACTTCTCGAACAGCTTCACGGCGAAGTAGATCAGCTCGAACAAAGCCTGCAGGAAAATACAGAAAAAGTGATGAACCTTAAGAAGGATAACGGTCTAAAAGAACTCGAACTGAAAGAGACCAGAGAAAAATTGGAGAAAAGCCAGCAGAGGCTTATGGTTGTCCAATCCAATAAGGAATACGACGCTGTCCAGAATGAAATACGCGCTTCGGAAGAGAAGATCGCCCAATTCGAGGAGGAGTTGATTATGCTGATAGGCGACCTCGAGTCGACCGAGGCTCTGGTCGTGGAACTTACTGAAAAACTCGAAGCCGCAAGAAAGAACAACGAAGCGCAAATAAAAGAGATAGAATCGAAATACAGTTCTATCGAGGGTAAGGCGGCCAGAATAATGGGTAAGCATAACGAACTGGCCTCGAAAGTCGACAAGCGGCTGTTCTCGACATACAATCGGATCCGCAAGGGAAAGCAGGGCCATGCGGTCGTAAAAGTGAAGAACAGGGCTTGCGGCGGCTGTTTTCAGGCCTTGCCCCCAAGGCTGATTCAGGAAATAAGGAAACAAACCAGCATAATTGTCTGCGAGGCCTGCGGGAGAATTCTGGTTTGGGATGACGAGGTTTCACCGTAGAGATGCACGGATATGAATAAACTTATCGTCAATGTCGACGGCGCCAGCAGGGGAAATCCCGGGCACGCGTCGGCGGGAGCTATCGCATCGATTCCCGGAGGCCGTATTGTCGATACAGTGTCCGCATATCTGGGGAAAGCGACCAATAATGTCGCCGAGTATTACTCTTTGATAATCGGCCTAAAGCTCGCAAAAAAACTTGGCGCGGAAGAGGTCGAGATAAGGTCCGACAGCGAACTGGTTGTCAAACAGATGACCGGTGTTTATAAAATCAAATCCGCGCCTTTGAAAAAATTGGCGGGTGAAGCCGCGGCCATTGTTAGACAATTTCAAGAGGTGCGCTTTGTCCATATACCACGGGGAGAAAATTCGGCGGCGGACAAGCTCGCGAACAAGGCCCTCGACGACGCAACCGGAGTGATAAAGGGCCCTCACAAAAAGGGGACAAAATGAATAAACGTGAAAAGGTGCCAAGCAATGCAAGTTTTAGTTTCGACGACATCCTTCTGGAGCCGGGTTATTCGGAAGTCCTTCCGCACGAAGTCGATATCTCCACGCGGCTTTGCGGCAATATTATCCTCAACGTGCCGATATTGTCCGCGGCGATGGACACCGTTACCGAAAGCCGAACTGCTATCGCGCTCGCCCAACTCGGCGCGCTGGGCATTATCCACAGGAACATGCCGCCCGAATATCAAGCAAAAGAAGTCCTCGCGGTTAAACGCGCCGAGAGCGTTCTGATCCGCAATCCGATAACGATCCCGCCCGATATCGATGTCGGCCGGGCGATAGAGATAATGGAACAGAACAACATCACCGGGCTGCCGGTTGTCGATGAAGAAAGGCTTGTGGGGATACTCACCAGCCGCGATATCCGTTTCGAGCCGGACATCTCCCGCCTCGTCTCCGAGCTGATGACCCGCGAACTCGTCACGCTCCGTGATGGCGAACCTATTGAGAAGGCCCGCGCGTTACTGCACATCCATAAGATAGAAAAGGTTCTCATTGTCGATAAGGACGGACGGCTTACCGGACTTGTTACCGCACGCGATATCCAGAAAAAGAAAGAACATCCCGATGCCGTTGTCGATAGCGAGGGACATCTGATTTGCGCCGCCGCTGTGGGTGTTGGGGGGGATTTGAAAGATCGCGTAAAACTGCTCGTCGAGGCCGGAGTGGATATAATCTCTATCGATACCGCACACGGCGACAGTAAAAATGTCGTCCGCGCTCTTGAAATGCTCAAATCGGAATACCCGGAAATCCCGGTTATCGCCGGCAATGTCGCCACCGCCGAGGGCGCTCTGAGGCTGGCGGAGGCCGGCGCCGACACAATTAAGGTGGGGGTGGGGCCCGGCTCGATTTGCACGACAAGGGTTATCACCGGAGCCGGAGTCCCGCAGGCGAGCGCGATAGAGGAATGCGCCGGAGCGCTGGAAAAGCTCGACGTCGCTGTTATTGCCGACGGCGGAATCCGTTATTCCGGCGACGCCGCGAAAGCCCTCGCACTGGGCGCGGGCGCGATTATGCTCGGCAATATGTTCGCCGGCACGGACGAGGCCCCCGGCGAGACGATCCTTTTCGAGGGCAGAAGATTCAAGGTGTATCGCGGCATGGGCAGTCTTGGCGCAATGAAAGAGGGCGCACGCGACCGATATCATCAGGAGCATATCTACGAAACCGAAAAAATGGTTCCCGAGGGGATCGAGGGGAGAATCCCATATCGCGGCCCGATCGCCGATGTGGTATATCAAATCGTGGGCGGGATACGCGCCGGGATGGGCATGGTCGGCTCGCCGAACCTTTCGGAATTCCGCAAAAAGGCCAGATTCCGACGCGTAACATTCGCCGGTCTTCAGGAGAGCCATCCTCACAATGTTTCGATAACACAAGAAGCCCCGAACTACCGCACGAGATAAAGATTCAATTCAAAATTAGCAATTATCAATTAGCATTGCAAAATGCCCTGCAACATAGCCACCGGCTCGCGGAACAAATAAATAAAAAACATCTTGACATATTCCTGTGCAATTTGTATTATTTACGCGAGCTTAATTCTTTACAAAGAAAAATCATGGCCGACGTTGACGGAAAATACTGTGGAAGAGTAACACACCCTTCGATAATAATTTTAGTCGTCGTTTGCCGTGATAAATTGACCCCTGCTCGAGCCGCGCGCTCCAGCGGGTTTTTTTATGCTTGAAAACCAAAACCTTAGACCCGAAGGAGGGTCGAAATGAGAAGATTTGCTATTTGTTTGGTGCTTGTAGCAGTTGTGGCGGTGGTTACGATGGCCGAAGTCCCAAGAATTATTTCGTATCAGGGGATTATATCAGGTGGCCCATCGAGCATGCCGATTACAGGAACACACGAGCTTACGTTCAGGCTTTATGACAACGAATCCGGCATGACTTTGCCGCTCTGGACGGAAACCCACCTTGGTGTTCAGGTTCAACATGGTATATTTTCCGTTTATCTCGGCAACGCGAATCCGTTTGGTGAGGACGTCGATTTTTCCAAGCAATACTGGCTCGGAATTTCATTAGACAGCAGCCCGGAGATGTCGCCGCGGTTCAGGCTTTCGGCAACCCCCTATGCGATGAACATACCCAGCATGGGCGCCGAAGACGGCCAGGTGTTGAAATGGAATGCAGATTCCACAAAGTGGGTGCCTTCCGACGACGATTTCGGTTGTTGGAGCCCGGCCGTTGACTCGGCAGATCGCGATAAAGGTTGTGTGCCGTGGCTTCTCACAGACGAAGTAGTCTACACTGCCATCGGTAATCCTAATGAATGTAGGGCAACATTCTTAGGAATATCTAAGGGAGAAGTCAACACAATTGCGGGAACCGACAATCTTGAAACACATGTGAATCTGGGCGGATATTCGACAACAGGATGCAACGGGCAAGCTTATTCTTACCCGACCATTGGCGGAGGAAAAGATAACACCGCGAGTAAAACGAATACTACCGTCGCCGGTGGAGAAAGAAATACGGCCAGTGGCGAAGAAAGTGTAGTTAGCGGAGGGTCACGCAATACTGCTAGTGGCTATGGAAGCGTCGTTAGCGGAGGATCACGCAATACTGTCAGCGGTGATTTCTCTGCGGTTCCGGGTGGTTCCCGTAATAATGTCTCAGGCGATTATTCTTTCGCCTTTGGCAATGATGTTGATGTTTCGGGAAATTACCGGGCTGTGTTCTTTGACGGCTCGAATCCCGGACGCCTTGGTGTGAATACAGATAGTCTGTTGAATGCAAGCCTCGATGTTCGCGGTGATGCTATATTTAATGAAGACGGCGGAAACAACGATTTTCGTATCGAGGGAGATACTGACCAAAATCTTTTCTTCGTGGATGCCAGCACGAACAGAATTGGAATAGGAACAAATACACCGGGGTCTTACGAAAAATTAAGTATTTATCAGGGCAATTTGGCTGTGGATAACGGTGTTGAAGGGTTACACACTTGTCTTCTTGCCTCATCCAGTTCTACTTATGCGGCTATGATTTTTAGAAAGAACGGCACAAGACATGCCGGCATTAGATGGGATGGGAGCAAACTCGAAATTATGAACGCTTCGCACAGCCATCACGACCCCGATATATGGGACGCAGGAAGTATTACAGCATTAGCTACGTTTGATATCGACGGCGATAAAGTCGGCATAGGCACCACAACGCCGGAATATAAGCTCGATGTGGATGGGGATATCGGAATCTCCGGCAATCTCGATTTAAGCGCGGGAACCATTATTCTCGACAGCGATGGCAACCCGTCCCCAGGAGCAGGTTACGTGCTAAAAAGCGATGAGTTTGAGCACACACATTGGAGAACCACGCTACCTGCTAATTGCGCGCCCTGGAAAATCCGAACACCATCTTGTGAAGATGCGAAAGTATTGTATACTGGTTGTCAAACACAGGATGTATCTGGTGAATATATTTGCGAGGAAAAATTCCTTGCCGTAGCCAAAGGCGGATTTGATCCTCCGGGCATACCTATTAATAACCTTTACGGCGATAACAAAGAAACCCATGTCAATCTTGGCGGTTACTCAACTACCGGAGTCAGCGGCGAGACTTACGATTATTGTACCATTTCGGGAGGATATAACAATACCGTTACCCATAGCTACTCCTTTATAGGTGGAGGAGAAGGGAATTACGCCGATAGCAGCCACGCTACAATATGCGGGGGACTGGACAACGAAGTTTTTAATGGTGGATTCGTTGGTGGAGGCGCGGAGAATAAAGCGCTCTTCGGACTATCCGTTGTTTGCGGGGGATTGCACAATTGGAATAGCGGAGGAAGCGCCGCGATTGTGAGTGGCGAATATAACGAGATTGAATACGCAAGTAATTACTCATTTATAGGAGCCGGTTGGAGTAATTATATTGATGGCGAGTATTCGACTATCCCCGGTGGTTTGAACAATGACGTCATAGGAAACTGCTCTTTCGCATTCGGTAATGATGTGGACATAACCGAAAACTACCGTGCCGTGTTCTTTAAGGATGAAGATGGCAAAAGAGGCCGCCTTGGTGTGAACGCCGTTAGTCCAGATGCTTCCTTAGACGTCCGGGGCGACGCAGTTTTCAATAATAGCGCAGGCGACTATGATTTCCGCATAGAAGGCATGACAGATGAGAACTTATTCTTCATAGATGCAAGCTCTGATAGAGTTGGTATAGGAACGACAAGCCCGGGGAAGAAACTCGATGTCCGGGGCGACGCTATCTTTAATGAAGATGGTGGTGATAACGACTTTCGTATTGAGGGAGATACTGAGCAAAACCTTTTCTTCGTGGATGCCAGCACGGATAGAATCGGTATTGGCACAGCCAGCCCGGGGGAAAAACTCGAAGTAAACGGTAAAGTAACGATTGGTGACAGATTGGCGGATACCGAATATACGTTACCAGACGAGGACGGTGATGATAAACAAGCTCTCATTACTAATGGAAGCGGCGTTGTAACTTGGGAAAACACAAGCGACATTGACTGGGAGGTCAGTGGAAACGATGTGATTACAGGTCACGGTGGTATTTACCCGTCGGGCAACGTTGGTATAGGCACTACGACACCTTCGTATAAACTTGAAGTAGAAAAAACTATTTCGACTAATGGTGGTTCAACTGGCTGGTTCAAAATAAACGTAAATACTACAACTGGGTATTCTTTTAATTATTCTGGTGTTGTGGGTTCTGCGAAAAGCCTACTTTCTCCTAATGGAAACTACAACTATGGGGTAAAAGGTTATGCGGATGATGGGGAATATAATACAGGTGTTTACGGTTTAGGTACGGATGGTTCTGCTTGCAGGGGTGTTATTGGGGAAGCGAAAAGAGGGACGGAGGTGAATACAGGTGTAAAGGGTGTCGGGTATACCGAAGGAGTTAGTGGGGTATATACGTGGGGTGTGCATGGTACAGCCTGGGACGGTTGGGGCGAAGCTGAAAGATGTGTTGGCGTTGGAGGTTACGGTAACACTGATCCATACGAATTCTGTTGGGCCGGATATTTCGACGGCGACGTGAATATTATTGGTGATCTTACTAAGGGTAGCGGCGCTTTCTTAATAGACCATCCTCTCGACCCTACTAATAAGACTCTACGGCACAACTTCGTAGAATCCCCTGAAAATCTGTGTATTTATCGTGGAAAAGTCGAGCTTAATGTCGAAGGTAAAGGGATAGTAAATATGCCTGACTACTTCTCTGCTTTGACAAGGGAAGACGAAGCCACAATACAACTAACGCCGATTAACCGTCCGTTTCTGGTCGCATATAAGTGGAACATAGATTTCACTGAGTTTACAGTGACGGGTGAGCCAGGTGAAAGTGTTTCTTACACAGTCTATGCCGATCGCGACGATCCTGTTGTAAAACAGTTTAATCACCCGGTTGAAGAGGTTAAGGGGCAAGGAAATAACTGGAGACCAGGCAAACTCCTATATCCGGTAGCTTACGGCTATCCCGAAGAGATGGGAGAAAATTGGGAAGCATATCAATTGCTTCATGAATAACGTTCTACGAAGATGGAAATAATAAATTAAAGCGGTATTATTCCTCGGCGTGTAGTACGCAAATAAAATGCGCACAAAAAACAAGTCGATTCCGACCATGCAACTTAAAAGAATAAATAAATATATTTTCCCTTCTCTGATTTGCATCGCGTCGTTGATGGGGATATTATCGGATCAGACCTTCGCACAGGATATAGATATGCTTTACGACGATGTGGGTGATCCTCATTCAAGAAGTAGATGGGATTCTCTATTCGATACACTCGAAACCTACGGAGCGGTGATTCACTTCGTTGAAGATGAAGGCTGGGTAAATACGATGAATATGGATATAGTCTGGATTCAATCACCTGAAACGAGCTATTCTGCATCAATCGTGTGTTTGTTACAGGATTTCTCTCGGAATAGTAAAATAATAGTAATATGGGATACTAAATTGCCTTGGGAGGGTCCCCTTCCGCTGGATGATTTATTGAAAGATACGACTTGGCAAACAACGGTTGATATCCCAAATACACATAGCGGAATGCCGCCCGGGTTTAGCGATACTATTACGACCATTCTCTCTTTTCCGCAGTTTGTCGAGGGAGTAAATTCGTTGGTTTTATATTGGCCAAGGTTCATATCCTGCGGCGAACATGCATTTCCATTTGTCTTCTTCGATGAGGAGTACACTAAAGCCGTAGCGGCTATATCTTATCCTTTCTTCCACGAATATAATTGCAGTTCATTTATTATCTTGGGTACTGGAACGCATACTTGGGAAGATCCTGAAATAGATATTGTTACAGATAATTACCGTTTTTCAACGAACATCCTCCTCACCGCTGCTGGTGTTCCTGGCTACGAGCTTCCTCCCTGCACCGTGCCGGAGCCGTTCGAGATCGAGGTGGATTCCTGCCCGGAGTGCGCCAGCCCCGGCGATACAATAACCCTCACCGGCCGTAATCTCTGGCAGGGAGGCAACGAGAACATTGGCGGGGACATAGAAATATATTTCCTCGGCCCGTGCGATACCGTCATTATCCCGTTCGAGTATTCGCACCATCGCCCCGACCCGCATTCGCTTTATAACACATGGTTAAAATTCGTCTGTCCGGATTTGCCGGACGGTGAATATAGCATCGAGCTTGGCCACAAAGCGATTACATTCTATGCGGGCACAATCACAATCCCGTGCGAGGCGCAGTATTATCCCTGCTCCCGTACCCCCAACCCCTTCACCCCCAACGGCGACGGGATAAACGACGAGGCGGAGTTCACATTCCCCGGAATCGGCGA
>DAOWNU010000180.1 GCA_030642425.1 bacterium
AAAACTCATGTGCGGACTCAGTTTGTCATGGGGGTTATAGTCGCTCAGGTTCTCTGAAAAATATTCAGGGTGCGTAAGTTTGCCGATATCGTGGTAGATAGCGCCCACTTTCGCCAGAAGCGCGTTTGCTCCGATAGCCTCGGCGGCCCTTTCGGAGAGAGTGCCGACAACCATACTATGATGATATGTTCCGGGGGCCTCGATAGCGAGCTGCTGGAGCACGGGGGCGTTGGTGTTGGTATATTCGAGGAGAGTAAAATCTGTTGCTTCTCCCACAAACTTTTCGAAAACGGGCAGCAGGGCCAATGCGAGCAACGGCCCGAAAATGCATCCCGCTGTTACCGAGAGCGTTTTGATCCCCATCTCGCCGAATTTGCCGATGGAGATGAAATCCAGAACAACGACTACAAGGACGGTTGCGAGCACGGTGTATGCTATCGGGCGGATGCTCTGCCTTCTTGTGGCAATATGGCTGAAAACCTCACCGGCAATTACACCCTCGATTATAAGAACTGTCAACAGTGTGTAAGAGCCTTCGCCGGCCAGAGAAACAAGCAACGCCGCGGCGATCGCGGAAGCCACCGCCACCTGAGAGCCGAACAGCACGGTTAGAAGCACCGCGGAGAAGGCCACCGGCGTGAGATATTCCGGCCAGCCCACCATACGCACGACGAATGCAAAAAGCCCCGGAAGCCATACCACAGTGAGCAATATCGCAAAACGAGCCTGATCCCTCCATGTTTTCGGCGACATTTTTTTCGTTATATGCGTGAGGGCGACCAAAACGAGCGCTGTCAGTGCAAGCCGGGCCAGAATCCTCAGTAAATTGAAAATAGCTGGCGAGGTGGCATATCGCCCCGCTTTCTCGATAGCGAGCGAAACCAGTTTCTGGTGAATCTCCTCCGTGATCCTCTCGTGGGCATCGACAATCCGCTGGTCTTTGAGAACGATCCCCATTTCCTCTTTGACATTTTCCACGGCGCGGCTGCGGTTCTCCTCGGTCAACACCAGATCAGGAAGCAGGTTTGGCCTTACAAAACCGGAAGCGAGTTCGTGGACAACCTCGCCCTTCTCGGGGTAGTTTTGAAAACGCTCCCCGGACCTGCTCTGCAGCTTCGCTCCGGCCATCTCGACAGTCGTGATCCTCTGGGAAGGAACGATATCCTCGTCCTTGCCCCAGTGAATTGTGAAAAGGAAAGCCGTATCCCCGGGCGCAAGGCTGTTCCAGCTGAATATGCCCGTTGTAAAAACCTCGGTCAGAAGCTCGCGGACGTTCTGGCGAACATCGGAGACCTTTCTAAGCTCGGACAGTGTTTTCGCCTTTTCGGGGGAAAGCCGGGGAAAAAGCAAAACCAGAGAATCGACTCGTCCGTGAATGCCCTTGTTTTCGAGATATCTTCCGGCGGCCTCCCACAAGGAATCGAATTGCAAAAGCGCCTGATCCCCAATCTCGGAGCTATAGTTCAGGATAACCGGGACGTTCTGGCGAACTATCTCCCGTTCCCGATCCAGTTCCTCAGGCGTTTTGAGGATCGGGAAATTAAATGGGGCGATAACCTCCTCCGTGCAGATATCGCCCTCTTCCGGGATATCTGTGGAGACGCCCTCGAAGGGCAGAAAAAAAAGCAGATGGGCAAGCACTGCTATACCGATGAGAATATAAGGTATGCTTGTGGAGCGTATAGGTCGGCCCGGGCGATCCGGGTCGCCCTTTGCGTTGGTGTCGCGGGCTGATTTGCCCTCTTTTGTAGATGTTTCGGTCAAGTCGTTCACTCGTTAAACTATTTATTAACTTTCTATAATAATCTTTTTTTAATGAGTTGCAAGGAGAAATTGCGGTGGAGGAATTTCTATAATAAGGTAAAAGGTAAAAGGTAATAGGTAAAAGGTAAAAATGCACCACCGCACCGCCCACTGGATTCTCTACGAGCCGTATGACCGGCTTTCGCCGGAATGACAGGTTGAGTGTGAGACATATTTTTTTAACATATCCGAAACAATTTACTGGACTAAGAAAAAGATCAATACTATATTATTATCCGTTGAAGCAATAAAACTATGAGACAAGTTTGGAGGTCGATATGAGATTTGTGAAAAGTTTGGTTTTTGTTATTATCATCCTGATTGGCGCTGCGGCCACTATCGAGGCCTACGGCAATATCCACGAGGGGAACGGCAGTTCGGGGGCGTCGTCGATGTATAACCGCAGTATCGTGATGGACTCCGGCGGATGGCTTTATTGCGTGTATCGTGAAACCGACCCCACGCCATACGGAATAAAAGTCTCCCGCAGCATCGACGGCGGAATGACATGGGACGCGGACTGGCAGGAAATCACCGATACCTCCGAATACGGCCGCCACGAACTCATCTCCGGCTGCTCGATGGCTATCGACGAAAACGACAATCTGTATGTCGTCTGGCACAGATACCAATACTCGCCGACACACCACAGCACATATTACCGCAAATGCACGAACACGCGCACGTCGCCAGTCTGGTGCGGGATACAGCGGCTTTATAATAACAGCATCAAAACCGACGATTCCGGCGTCGCCCTGAACTCCGAAGGCTATGTCTATGTTCTCACCGGCGGCCCGGGCAACTGGAAAACCCAGCTCTGGAAATCCGACCTGCCCTTCGCGACGGATATGGCCTTCACAAATCTAAGCTGTCCGTCGTCGGGCTCCTGCCAAGGGGTGACTCTCTGTATCGACTGCGAGGACAATATCCACACCGCATATTACGACAACGGCGTGAGCGCATCCTATGTGATACATCGTGTCCACAACGGCACGAGCTGGCTCACCTACGACGGGATGGGCAACGGCAGCACCGGCGGGCGCGACCACAACTGCGGGATGGCCGCCGACGCCCTCGGAAACGTCCACATACTCTACGGTAACAATATCGGCGACGACGACGGCACGTGGTTCTTCGAGTATCGGCTGTGGAACACGGTTTCGGGCATGGACGAGCCTATCGAACTGTGCAGCTTTCCGGTTTCGCTCTACGACGGCGTTGTGAACCGCTATATCTCCAATATCTGCTGCAACGAGGCCACCGGCGAGGCCTTCGTTATAATCCGCGACCTGAACGAGGGCGGTTCGATGTGCCTCTACAAGAAGGCCATCGACGATACGGCGTTCACACTGGCCGAAGAATTGACAGCGGACACGATGGCCGCGAATTATTTTTACGCTCCCCGGATGCGCGGCACGCTTTACCCCGATTTCAACAGAACCTCGATAATGGTCGATATGTCGTGGACTGACGACATGTATGGCGATTCGCACGAGCCATTTCTCCGATATACTCTCTCGGAAGGGCCGTATCTTTCCTCGGTATTTCCGCATTCGGGCGCGTGGGTTTCCGCCGACACGACGATTAAAATGTTCTTTATCGAGCCGGACGGTATCGCCCCCGCGACCGCGTCTATCTCGGTTAACGGAACGGTCTTCACAATATCGGACGCGGAGCTGACCGCGGCGGATGATTCGCTTATCTACAGGCCTTCGTCCCCCTGGGCGGACGGCGACACAATAACCGTAACCCTTATCGCTGTCGATGATGTTGCGGGGCACGCCAGTCCGGACAGCGGGTTCACATATTCGTTTTATATTGACAAGGCCCCTCCGGCGATAATTTATCGCGAGCCGGATTCCGCGCACGTGTCCGAAATCGTTCCCACCGGCGCGATGATCGACTATTACGATTTCGGCTCCGGGACGGACAGCCTAAGCTGGGTTTTGACAATTGCCGGGGAGTGTTTTATGGCGCCTTCGGGCGGCGGCCTGATGCTCGAAGGGGACACCACGATAATCGTCTCTTTTTCCGCGGCGGGGATCACAATCCCTCTCGACGACACAACCTGGATAGATTTTCTGATAGGCGATCATCCCGATATCGGACTTCCCAATCTGAAAACTTACCGCTGGTGGTTTATGCCCACAACCGGCATCGAGGAGGCCGACCTTCCAGAGGATTTCGGATTGAGCGTTTTTCCGAACCCGTTCAATTCGGCGGTTACCATTTCCGTAAATACCCCCTCTCTTTCTCCCCCGCAAGCGGGGGAGATGCCGAAGGCAGAGGGGGTTTATATACAGATATTCGACATAAATGGACAGATGGTCGCGGAACTTAGGCAAAACCGGTCGTTGAGCGGAGCCGAAACGACTTTAGCGGAGAACTCCCTTCGACTCCGCTCAGGGAGCGAATTGCGCGAAATAATCTGGTGCCCACACGAATCTGTCGGCAGCGGCGTTTATCTTGTTCGGGCAAGGATTGACAATCATGTAATTTATAAAAGGGTGGTTTTAATAAAATGATCAAATTTATTCTCATTTCTCTTATCGTTGTCGTTTCTATTGTGTATGCCGATTGGATTTTCGGACCGGAGGGATTCGACGATGGCACGATCATAATAGTCGGTTCTTCTGGAAGTCCTCTATATTGGTTTGCACCGGATTACCACACACCGATGTTCGTTTATTCGCCAGGTTTTGCGAGCGATTACGCGATAGGATCGGGCGAGATGAGCTGGACGGATTACTGGGGTAATTTCATCCGAACTCCACTCGTAGATTGCTCTTCGTCGGATTCGGTCTTCTTAAGTTTCCGTATGTGGAATACCGCCGATCCCGGTGATTATGATTATGCGAGATTTTATGTTTGGGTAGAACCCACGGGTTATTTCGGAACCACCACCGTCAATATGCATTCCGGCGACGCACGAGATTGGGAATTAATGAATATCGATTTTACCGAATACGCCGCCGGACAAAGCGAGGTGTATTTCTATCTCGAAGCTAATTTCGGGACCGGTTCATTCACCCGCGAATGTAAATTCGACAATATCGGCGTTGTTTCCGGTATTGACCTTAGTATTGAAGAGACGGCTTCGATACCGCTTCGATATTCCCTCTCCGCCCATCCAAATCCGTTCAACTCATCGGTGAAGATTACCGTAGGGGAGGGTCTTGTGCCCTCCCGCGTTGAGATATTCGATATCAACGGGCGAATGGTCGCGGAAATTCCCGATTACGGTGCCGTAGGGGACGGGTCTCCCGTCCCGTCGTCGAACGGG
>DAOWNU010000017.1 GCA_030642425.1 bacterium
CCGTGTGCTCGCTGTGGACGGCCCGAATATTGTCCAGGGTCATGTCGAGGCCGATTTCCGAAGCGGTATGGAGCTTCCACAATTAGAGGACAAAACCTACGACACGATATTCGCATGGTTCACGAATAACGACGACAAAAAGGCCGTGGAAGTAGTCGAAAACAGCTGCAGAATTCTCTCTCCGGGGGGATCGCTCTGGATAATCGTGCCGAAAAAGAATTCCCTGCTGCATCACAAGGCCACTGGAATTACTTCGGATAAGGTCGTTCCGCACGCAATGTTTTCGGGATTAGTCGAGAAGAAAACACTCGGAATAGGCCCGCATTATTTCGCTGTTAGGATGCAGAAACACGGCATTACTCCTTAGAAGGATTAGTATGTCTCCTGCAAAATAAGTTGTGACTATCATTACGAGGAACGTAGCGACGAAGCAAATGGAGCTATCGAACGCAAAGACAATAAGAATAGAACTGTGTTCTGGAGGTGACGATGTCTAAAAAAACGCCTGAGATAAAGAGCCTCTACTACATCACCCACATCGACAACTTGCCGTCGATCTTTCAGAACGGAATACTCGCCCACCAGCGTGTTCTGGACCGGGGTGTCCCATTTACGGCAATCTACGACACTAACATTGTCAGCAATCGCCAAACGAGGACTGTTCTTGATGGGAAAAGCCTCTGGGAGTTCGCCAACGTCTACTTCCAGCCGCGGAATCCTATGCTTTATCGCGTCCTCCACGAGAAAGACCCCGCCGACCTTGTAATTATCGGTGTGCGACCTCGAGTTCTTTCGGAGTCGCATAGTTATGTTGCCTTAGGCAACGCTGCCAGTTATGCGACCGAGATACTTCCTTCAAAGGAAGGTCTCGAGCGCATCCCGGAAATCTGGGATATAATCGACGCTGAATGGTGGAACGCCGTCGACGGATCAAAGCGGAAGATCATGGCTGAGTTTCTCGTTCCCGATTCCATCCCTCCCGACGACATCCACACGGTCTTCGTCGCGAGCCATGAAGTTGCCAAAAAGGTAAGAAAACTACAACTGCCGAATTCCGTATCCGTAGTTCCTGAACCCGTCATGTTCTTTAGGCCGGCCAGACGATTTCGTGTTACCGATAGTTTGTTCCTTGCAGAGGGCGACATGTTTTTCTCTACGATGCAAACCCTTACCGTTAGCGTCAATGTCGTCGGGATTATGGGAAAAGGGCTTGCTTCCCGTGCGAAGTATCAATTCCCTGATGTCTATGTGGTGTATCAGGATGCTTGTCGGCGTCGCAAACTACAGATGGGCAAGCCTTACCTTTACAAACGCGAGGCTTTTATCGATGAGGAATTGGCAGACGAACCCGGGACACTCCCTGCGATAAACGCGAACAAGTGGTTCCTGCTCTTCCCAACCAAACGGCATTGGCGCGACAAATCGGACTTGCAGGGGATTCGAGAGGGACTTCGGTGGATAAAAAATAACTATGCAGCACAAGGGATTAAATCCTTAGCAATGCCGGCCCTCGGTTGCGGCCTTGGAAGGCTCGATTGGCGAGATATTGGCCCGATAATGTGCCAGGAACTCGCAGACTTGACTATTCAAGTAACCATTTACCTTCCGAGAGAGCGCCAGATACCAAAAGAATTCCTTTCGCGAGAGTATCTCCTGACATCATAAAGGAAGAGTGAAGGATAGGCAAACTAACAGCGTCATACAACATTTTACCCTGTTCTCCCATCTCTCTTATGAAGATGTGTGCCAAGGGTAAAGAATTTTGCAAACTCTGTATATGAGATTCGTTATTATAAACTTATGCTAATAACCGGAATACAACCCAATAATTATCGCCGTGAGAGATAAATCAGGAATTGAACTCGAGACCTATTGTATTGTCGATCTGGACGCCTTCCGAAGCAACCTGCTCGAGATAAGGCGCTGGGTGAACAACCGTTGCATAATCCTTGCTGTCAAGGCCAACGCTTACGGTCACGGCGTTGTTCCGATATGCCGCGAGGCGGGCAGCATGGGAATCAAGCATTTCGGTGTGGCAACTGTGGCCGAAGGCGTTGCGATAAGGCGGGCCGGTATCGAGGGTGAGATAATTGTGCTGACACCGGCCACGCTCGGTCAGGTGGAGGCGATCGTCGAATACGACCTTCATCCTAATATAGTCAGCGAGACCTTCGCGCACGCGCTTTCCGCCGAAGGGCAGCGTCAGAATAAGCCTGCGGCGTGTCATATCGAGATCGACACGGGTATGGGAAGAACGGGTTTCTGGTTTTCGGACGCCGTGGGGGATATTGTTCAGATTGCGCGCCTGCCGGGTCTCGATATAGCCGGGATATTTTCTCATTTTCCCGTGGCGGATTCCCGCGATAGACCCGATCTCGAATTTACCGCTGTCCAGATGGAGAGGTTTTCAGGGGTAATGAAAGGCCTGAATGAACTGGGAATAACGCCGCCGCTGATCCATTTCTCGAACTCTGCGGGCATATTGAGCCATCCTGTTTTTGGCAACGGTGTTCGTCCGGGGCTTCTCGCCTATGGCCTTTACCCATCGATCAACACGAAAAACAGCGTGGATGTTACTCCCGTGCTCTCCATGCACAGCCGCGTTATACAATTGAGGGAATATCCACCCGGAACGAGCATCAGCTATGGCCGAACATACACTACGCGAAGCAGGGAGAAGATAGTCGTGATCCGCGCCGGTTATGGCGACGGTATCCGGCGCGCGCTCTCGAACCGCGGCTTCATTCTTATCCGGGGCAAAAGATATCCGATTGTCGGGCGCGTGTGCATGGACATGACCATGGCCGATGTTACCGGCGGCCCGGTGGAATTGGACGACAGCGTGATCATTCTCGGCTCGGGCGACGGCGGTTCGATTACTGCCGAGGACCACGCGATCTGGGCGGGAACCCTAAATTATGAGATACTCACCGGGCTATCGGAGCGGGTAATGCGCCTTTACAAGAAGGGCGACGCCATTTATGAAGCGTCGGAGTTGTCGCAATTGGCACAATATGACGAAAGTTGACATCGTCCGCCTGTTGTGTCATCTTTTGTCTCGATGCGTTTTTTTTTTCAAGTGATTTATTCTGCTGATATGGCAGGGCGCAGTACGTCAACCTGATTATTGTTATTTGGCATACCTCCTGTAATACGAATAGTGCCAGAAATGGCAAACATTGTTTGGTAGGGGTGAAGCATGTGATCGAGAGAACCGAGGAAACCCATAGGGCCGTATCTTTACCGAATAACATAACCGTAGAAACAAGAGGTGTTATGATGACGTTAGATATAACTAGATTGGCTAATCAGGCGATAGAGTTTTCTAATAAATTGGAGCCAGAAAATATTGGGGACGATTCATTCGAAAATTGGGGTTTTATTTTGTTTTTTGATTCGAAATCTGGTGATTTGATCCAAGATACAAATCAAAAAACCATTTGGGTAAAACTTCTAAATGCGCGTTTTGAAGAATATTTCGAAGGCATGAAAGAAGAATGCTATAACGAGCTAATTAACAAACCTGGGAAAAGGTATTTAGGCGACTTCAGATACCAACAATATGGCGACACTGTCCTTTCTTTGTTCCCAAGTAAAGATAATTTCGCCGAATATCTAAAAATCATTGAAAAACTGCTAACAGAATATACCGAGTCGATTTTCAAGCATCGTATAGTAAGACCGACAATACAGATAATAAAGAATTGTGATAGCGGGCATTTTGTTACATCTAATGAAAAAATGGTTGACAAATGGAAAAAATCTTCGGGGAAATATTATCCCGGAAGTGGTGAGGATAAAATACATTATAATCAGATTCTGAATCATTACACGGATATTCTTAAAATATTCAGTCAGCGCCCAGCTAATAAATTTGAACTTGATGTGAAATCGTTTTTACAAAATTGTGATCGATATATCGAACCATTCGGATTAAAAATCGAGTATATTCCAAAAAATCAGAAAGGAAATTGAAAATGGCAAAAATTATTGGAATCGATCTGGGGACGACAAATAGCTGTGTCGCCGTTATCGAAGGCGGCGATCCTAAAGTTATCCCGAACGCAGAGGGCGGAAGAACGACCCCTTCGGTGGTGGCGTTCACAAAAAAGGGCGAGCGGCTGGTGGGTATCCCCGCAAAAAGACAGGCCGTTACAAACCCGGAGCGCACGGTCTATAGTATTAAAAGGTTCATGGGGCGAAAATTCTCCGAGGTTAGAACGGAGGACTCCGAGGTGGCGTATAAGGTTATCAAGGCGGACAACGGCAATGCGAGAGTGGCTATCGACGACAAGGTCTATTCTCCGCCCGAAATATCTGCAATGATAATCCAAAAACTGAAGACCGACGCGGAAAATTATCTGGGCGAAAAGGTTACAGACGCAGTGATTACTGTCCCGGCATATTTCAACGACGACCAGCGCAAAGCCACCGCGGACGCCGGCAAGATCGCGGGGTTGAATGTCAGAAGGATAATAAACGAGCCTACCGCGGCGAGCCTTTCCTATGGGCTGGACAAGAAGGAAACCAATTCGACTATCGCGGTTTTCGACCTTGGCGGCGGCACTTTCGATATTAGCATACTCGAGATCGGCGACGGCGTTTTCGAGGTCAAATCCACCAATGGCGATACTCATCTTGGCGGGGACGATTTCGACCAGAAGGTGATCGATTGGCTCGTGACCAAATTCAAGCAGGATCAGGGGATCGACCTCTCGAAAGACCCGATGGCGTTGCAAAGGCTGAAAGAGGCCGCCGAAAAGGCCAAGATCGAGCTGTCCAGCACTACCACGACGGATATAAACCTTCCCTTCGTTACCGCAGACGCCAACGGCCCGAAGCATCTTAACTACACGCTCTCCCGTTCGGAATTCGAGAAACTTGTGGATAGTCTGATAGACCGGACGAAACATCCGGTCCAGAACGCGATGAAAGATGCCGGTATTACAAAAGAAAAAATCGACGACGTAATTCTTGTCGGCGGGATGACCCGGATGCCCAAAGTGCAGGAAGTTGTCAAAGGCATGTTCGGCAAGGAACCCAACAAAGGGATCAATCCCGACGAGGTTGTTGCGATGGGCGCCGCGATACAGGGCGGAGTGCTCGGCGGCGAGGTCAAGGATGTTCTCCTGCTGGATGTTACGCCGCTTTCGCTGAAAATTGAAACTCTCGGTGGCGAGGCGACTTCGATGATCGAGCGGAACACGACGATCCCGACGAAGAGGACGGAGACATTCACAACTGCCGCAGACAATCAGACACAGGTCGAAATCCACATTCTTCAGGGAGAGCGACCGTTTGCGCGGGATAATAAATCGCTCGGCAAGGTTTATCTCGACGGTATCCCGCCCGCTCCACGAGGAATTCCACAGATCGAAGTAATATTCGATATCGACGCCAACGGAATTCTCAATGTGACCGCAAAGGACAAGGCCACGAACAAGGAGCAATCGATTAGGATCGAGGCTTCGAGCGGGTTATCCGATAGCGAGGTCGAAAAGATGGTCGGCGAGGCCGAATCTCATGCCGAAGAAGACAAGAAGCACAAGGATGATGTCGATACGCGCAACGCCGCCGACAGCCTGGCCTACCAGACCGAGAAGGAGCTCAAGGATATTGGCGACAAGCTGACACCGGGAACTCGCGAGAAGGTTACCGAGGCGCTGAAAGCTCTTCAGGACGCGCTCAAGGGCGATGATTTTGCGGAGATCAAGGAAAAACATGAAACACTGACTAACGAATGGCATGTTGCCACGCAGGAGCTATACCAATCGGGACAGTCTCAGCCCGAGCCACCGGCCGCCGAGCAGCCGCAGGCGGAACAGGCCGCCCAGCCGGATAGCAGGGGCGACGATGTTCAGGACGCCGATTTCGAGGTTGTAGAATAGAATATTCACGGGCGGCCTCCGGGAAAGGGGCCGCCCGATTAATCGGATGAAGAGCCATTGAAAAATTAGCAACGCAAAATTCCTATTTCGCAATCCATTCTTCAAGGAGCAATATGTATATAAAACTCTTAATTACCCTTTCGATAGCCGCTCTTCTTATGTTCGCGGCTTGTTCGGAAGGCAGCAGCGCCGGGCAATCCGGGATAAAAATCCCCGAACAAAAGGTTGACCGCAGGCAGATGGAACTTGCCGCCGCATTCGGCTCGAAGATGTGTCGCAATTGGGATTCGGGTATTTATGAAACTCTCGATCCCGATATCGCAACCGGGGCCATGGTCGAGCAGCTAACGCCGGAAAGGCAGCGGGAAGTATTCGATGAATTTATATATCCCGCCTACGGTAATTTCCGCCAGCTCTTTTACAAAGAAACATATTCCTATGGCAGCAATAATATCTATCGCTTTCGCGGCGCTTACGAAAAAGACTCGCCGGAAGTCCGCGTGGTAATTACAAAAGAGGGAAAGGTAACAGGTTTCTGGATACGGCCCTGGTCCGACGAACTGAAGTAATTGCGGATTGGTTTTTGATGGCCGGATCGCGTTTCGGAAAGAATCAAGAATAACACCCGACCATCCGTAACCTATTATTTATCATTAGGAATGAAAAAGAAAAAAGAAATTCGAGAAAAAAGCTTGCAATTTTGCAATAAATAAATATAGTAACCTAATACGAAAAAAAGCTCTTTACAGTTTCTACCCTCTCTTCAGCGCGCCCTTGCGTATACGAGCCGTTGGACGACATTCGCGGGATGTGTGAGTGCCGGTTTACAGGGGGATAACGTTGTATTTCCCCTCCTTTCCCCAGCGGTATCCCCCTCCGACGGCTTAGAAGAAAATATCCTTCCACCTTATAATTCCATCCTCTTCTCTAAGCGCCGTCTTAGGACGGCGCTTTTCCTCATTTATAAAGAGTGAACATTCCCGATGATTTGTCACGCTTTTTGCTATTCCTAATAAAAGAATTCCATTTATCACCGAAGGCAAAAATCGCGCCAAATCACCACACCCTCCCCCATTCCTTTTCGATAATACAATTCTTTTTACTTGATTTTTTCTCATCATCCTTTAATTAGTATAGAACAATATCTGTGCGGAGCGATCCGACTAATAAACGCAACGATTATGGACCCAAACAAAGATTACTATAAAATACTCGGTCTAAAAGAGGGAGCTTCTCCGGCGGAAATCAAAAAGGCCTTCCGCAAACTGGCGAAAAAGTTCCATCCCGATCTTCATCCCGACGACCCCGGGGCCGAACGGAAATTCAAGGAAGTCAACGAGGCTTACGATACAATATCCGACCCAAAAAAACGCGCGGAATACGATCAGTTGCGCAAGTATGGAGTCGGAAGCGGGGGCTTTTCTTATCCCGGAGGAAGAGGTTATCCCCGCGGCGGGACAACTTTTACCGGGAATGTCGGCGACATTTTCGGCGGTGGCGTTAATATCGGCGACCTGTTGGGCGACTTTTTTAATGTCGGCGGAAGGGGAAGGCCGCGAACTGCGAAGGGCGCCGATATTCAATCCTCTATCGAGATACCCTTCGAGATGGCTGTAACCGGCGGCAAAACCCGTCTGGGAATCACAAAGCCGGATAGGAAATCGAGCTTTATCGATGTTAATATCCCTGCAGGGATAAGGCATGGCGGCAAAATAAGGCTTCGCGGTCTCGGCCAGCCGGGTGTCGGCAGCGGCCCTGCCGGCGATCTAATTATCACGGTTTATGTGAAAAAGAACAGTGTTTTCCGGCGCGAGGGCAATAATATTCTCGCGACAATTACTGTCGATCTTAAACAGGCAATTCTCGGCACGAAAATCAGGATACGGACTCCTTACGGGGAAAAGGTCGAGGTTAAAATCCCGCCCGGAACTTCCCACGGGAAAAAGCTTCGGGTCGAGGGAAAAGGGATTCGGTCCGGCGGCAAAATCGGCGATTTTTTCGTGGTAGTTCAAGTGAAGCTGCCGGAAAAACTTTCGGAAAAGGCCGCTGAAAAATTCGAGGAATTCGCAAAAGAGGCTGGATTATGAGGCGCTTAATATTGGCGATTGTCTTATTTCTTGCGGCATTTAGTATCTCCGGCGAGGTTATCCCCCCGATAGAATCCCTGAGAACCGCGATAGAATTCCGATGGCAAGCCCCCGAAAAACCATTCAGATTGGGCGAGATACTTTATTTTACTATTATCGGGAAAAATATCGCCGCCGACACCGCTATATGTTATGCTCTCAGCGCGGGTGAGATCGACGGCGACAGTATCGAGCCATATTCGGTCGTGAGTGTCCCCGACAAATATGTTCAAGACACACTCGCTCCGGGGGATTCCGCGGTTTATCATGTCGTTGCGGTCGATGGTTCCCCCTGGCTTTACGATCCCCTCAAAAAATCCCGGAGCTATGAGGTTCCTGTGGGGCTGCCCTGTTATCCTCCGGGAGATTATGTCCTTCATTTTTCAAGAATGTGGGGCGTGGACGATTCGATTTGTTTCGAGGTCGCCCCCGCGCGAAAACGGGAAAATGAATCCGGGCTTCTGGACACATTAGCTCAGGCCTTCGTCGCCTATTCGGTCGGCAGAAACAGCGACGTGGTTGAGATGGCGCATCGGTTGTTCGAAATGGCGCCGGAATCGCCATATACTGCCCGGTGTCTCATCCTCGCGCGCGGAGTGGCGTGGCAATCAGAAATGTGCGAGGAGGCGATGATATTCGATTCGCTTTTTTGGGCCAATTTCGGTGAATTGCCGGAAAGGTGGCATTACGTTTCATGTCCCGGATTTTTGGGCGCCACCGCGGGTATTCTCGATCGCTGTGCGGGGATCGAGAGAAGAATTTCATATCTCGATTGGCTCGAGAAAAAAATTTCGGACAGCGCCATGCAGGAGGGAATTGGGTCTATCCGGTCAATTCTTATCAAATGAGCGTAGGGAAGAAATATTAAATATCAAACATCAAATATTAAAATTACAAATTAAAAATTAAAATTGTTATCGTCCTGAATTCTTTGTTTAACGGGGGCTTTTTGATTTTTAATCTGTCATTTTACATTTTTATCTTTGATATTTAATTTTTCCTTCAGCCTAATTCCGCGAAAAGCTCTTCCCACAAATCGAGCACAGACTGCAGGGCGCTCTCTATCGGCGCATCGACACTGGTCTTCTCCCTGCGGCGGAATATCTCGACAACGCCCTTCTCCACTCCGCGGCCAACCGTTATCCGGATTGGCGCGCCGAGAAGGTCGGCGTCCTTGAATTTGAACCCCGCGCGAAGATCGCGGTCGTCGAACAGGACGTCGATGCCCTCTTCCGATAGCCCTTTATACAGCTCCTCCGCGACTGACATCACCTTCTCATCGTTGACATTGAGCGCGGTGATAATCACCTCGTAGGGGGCGATAGCTATCGGCCAGCAAATACCGTCGTCGTCGGCGAAAAGCTCGATAGCGGCGGCGAGTATCCTTCCGACACCGATGCCGTAACTTCCCATAACAATCGGTTTCGCCACGCCGTTTTCGTCGAGAAAAGTCGCCTTCATCGGAGCGGAGTATTTCGTCCCGAGCTTGAATATGTGGCCGATCTCGATAGTCTGGATAAGGCTCAGCGGCTTCCCGCATTTTTCGCACATATCCCCCGGCGCAACCTGTCGCAGGTCCGCCACGCTCATCTTTTTTATATCGGAAGTTCGATAGCCCGCGACATGATAATCCACCTTGTTCGCCCCGGTTACGAAAGGCATTTCCGGATCGACAGCGGAATCCACGAGGATAGTAACATTGTCCGCAAACCCTGTCGGGCCGAGGAAACCTATCTCCGTGCCGGTGATTTTTTGCACTTCCTCCGGTTCCGCCGGACGGATTTGCTCGCCCGCCGCGATTTGCAGTTTCTCCTCCGAAAGCTCGTGATCGCCGCGCAGGCAGGCCAATATCGGCCTTTTTGATTTCGTGATGAACATCAACGATTTGAGCATTTGCCCCGATTTCAGGCCGAGAAATTCCGAGACCTCCTCGATAGTCCTCTTGTTCGGCGTGTGGACTTCGCCCTTTTCCAACTCTTTCCATTCGACCTTCGCCGGTATCGAAGCGGCGATTTCGAGATTCTGGGCGAAACCGCACCCGCACGTTGCTATCCGGTCCTCTCCGGCTTCCGAAGGCACCATAAACTCCTCCGAGCCTGTGCCGCCCATAAGCCCGCTCGACGCCCCGACAACATAATACTCGATACCGCAGCGGTCGAAAATTTTTCTGTAGGCGGCCTCGTGAAGCCTATACATTTCGTCGAGCTGCTCCGCGTCCGCGCAAAGCGAATAGCTGTCTTTCATAATAAACTCGCGCACCCGAAGCAGGCCGGAACGCGGGCGCGCCTCGTCGCGGAATTTTGTCTGCATCTGATACCACGCCTGCGGAAGTTCCTTATAGCTGCGGATTCTCCCTCTGGCCAAATCGGTGATCACCTCTTCGTGTGTCGGCGCGAGCGCGAAATCCTGCCCTTTCCGGTCCTCGAAACGATACATTATCTCGCCCATGTCTTTATCTCGTCCCGTTTCTTTCCATATTTCGGCGGGATTGAGCGCGGGCATAAGGATTTCCTGCGCGCCAATCGCGTTCATCTCCTCGCGGACAATACCCATCGCCTTCAGCATGGATTTCCAGCCGAGCGGCAAAAAAGTATAAATCCCGGCCGCGAGCTGTTGGATAAGCCCGGATCGGAGCATGAGAATATGCGATTTCACACGGGCATCCGTCGGGACTTCTTTCAGTGTCGGTATAAAGGCTTTCGACCAGCGCATTGTTTTCCTCCGTTAGTATCGTTCGATTGCGGACAGTTTTTGGACTGCGAAATCCGCTATTTTGCCAATCTATCGAATTTGCGGGATAATGAAACATCTTTTTTAAATTAATACACTCTCGTTCCTATGCTCCGCGTCGATGGGGGTGGAAATACGCGACGCAGAGCGTCGTTGCGAGGATAATTTTTTTACTCGCCTTTCTTTTTCCTCGGCTCGAAACCATATTTGAGCCAACTGTCTTCGTAGGCATCGTAATAGACCGAAATATATCGCTTAACATCGCTAATGAATTTATTGCCGCGCTTTCGCAACTCCGCGTAGGAACGGACTTTGTCGCTGTAAAGGCAGCGCGCGTCCTCCTGCGCGTTCCATGCCGCGAGATGAGCGTCGTAGGTTGCCTGCAGCTGATCGAAAATGTGCGTGAGCGAGGAAAAAACCGGGTCGGCGGAATGCTCCTCCCACGCCGAAAGCATCGCTCGCGCAGTCGAGCGGACCTTTTCGCGCGTGCGTGGCATACGACCGGGTATCGCGAGCATTCGTAGGCCTTCCTCGCCGGCCAGCAAATACGCGAGCTTTTTCAGCGGCGAGATACTTTGTATGAGCGCCTTGAAAGCGGTTCTCTCCTCTGACTTGAATCTGGCTTTTTCGAAAAAGCTATTGCTATACACTCGACGCGTTTCTTCTTGCTCGGCGTTGAGCGCCCGGCCTTCGGCGAGCATGTGGTCGGGGTTCTCGGCCGAGCTTTCGGTGATATTCTCGTCCGCGGAGCCGCATCCGGCGGCGGCAAGACTCGAGACGAGAACGAATTTTAATGAATTGTTACAATTTTCGGCGCACAATTGGAGCATCTTGCGCGTGCCGTCGGCG
>DAOWNU010000474.1 GCA_030642425.1 bacterium
CGCCGACGGCACGCGCAAGATGCTCCAATTGTGCGCCGAAAATTGTAACAATTCATTAAAATTCGTTCTCGTCTCGAGTCTTGCCGCCGCCGGATGCGGCTCCGCGGACGAGAATATCACCGAAAGCTCGGCCGAGAACCCATACACGGCTTACGGCGAGAGCAAACTCGCCGGTGAGATAGCCGCTCTCGAATTCAAAGATAGTTTTCATTTGACAATTATCCGCCCTCCTGCGGTCTATGGCCCGCGCGATTCGGATATTCTTATTTATTTTAAATTGATAAAAATGGGATTGCTGCCATATATTAACAGCCCGGAAAAACAGCTCTCCGCTATCTATGTTAAAGACCTCGCAAAGGCTATCTCTCTGGTTTTAAATGTCGAGCGCCCGTCCGGCGAGAAATACTTTGTAACCGACGGCAAGATATATACATGGAAGGAATTCGGTTCCGCAATCGCGAGGGCGCAGGGAAAAAGGCCAAGGGAATTAACGCTGCCGTCGTGGACCGTCTGGCCGGTTGCGGCGGCCTCCGAGATGAGCGCAAAAGTCAGCGGGAAGGCGGCTCTTTTATCGTTCGATAAGCTCCGCGAGATGACACAAAGCTGGGTTTGCGACGGCTCGTTATTTCGCAAAAATTTTGGTTTCGAGCCGGATTACGATATCGATAGGGGAATCACGGAGACGGCCGAATGGTATAGGACCGAGGGATGGCTTAAGTGAAACTGCATATCGACACCGGTTTTTTGAAGAATATCCTGATCGTTCTTCTGATATTGGACGTTCTCTTGCTCGGCGTTTTGTTTCTCCATTACTATTTTGACCACAAACAAATGGCGAAAGACTGGGCGCGCAAAGATTCCGAAATCGCCCGCCACCGCTCAAGAACAGATTCCCTCGACTCGATTTCAGATTCGCTTTTTTACGCTTCGGAACGGTTGCGTGTCGAACTCGAAGTCTCTAAAGAGACCGGCTGCTATCTCGTTGTGGATACGGAAAGTAAGTCATTCCAGTTGCGGAAGGGCAATATGATTATCCGTGAGGGTCCTTGTGGAGTTGGAAAGGGATTTACCGAGCGGGGGAGCCGAAACTGGAATTTCGAGACCCCGAAGGGCGACAGAAATATTGTTAGCAAAACCGAAAATCCGGAATGGCACCGCCCGTCGTGGCACTGGTTCGAGCAGGGGAAATCCGTGCCGGACGATTTTATTACATTCAGCCCGAACATGCCCGATAACGAGCGTCGGGAGGCCTTTAGAATAATGTCGTCGCGGGAGAAGAATCTGGTTCGCTCCGTTCCCGGCGCGCTCGGACGATACAGCCTCGGCCTCGGCGACGGCTATTTTATCCACTATGGCTCCGGTCTTGGCCGCGCTCTCTCGCACGGCTGTATCCGTGTCGGCGCCGACGATCTCGACGCCATTTACCGCGTCCTCGAGATAGGCGACCCGGTATTTATTTACTAAAAAAACTTTTAAGGGGTGCGTTGCAATAAGTGGGTCTCAAATGAGGCCTAA
>DAOWNU010000442.1 GCA_030642425.1 bacterium
CGAGGTTTTTCCTCAGAAGCAACTCGATCTTATCGCGCTCCAGCGTTGTCATAGTGGAATATGCAAGTGTCAGCGCCCCGGCGACCTTGCTCGAAGATGTGAAGAGAACGTCGAATTCCCAGGCGTGGGTTCGCGCCATTTCCAGGGTCTCATGTTGTATCTGATCGAGGACCGTTTTTTTGCTATCCCTGAATGAAATAAAAATAAGGATACCGATTGTAATAACGATTATCGGAATAAACAACAGGAGAAGTTGTGCCCGGAAACTAAGTTTCACCCAAGCTCACCTTTCTCTTTGATAACATTGAATATCTCGGAGAAACCGGATATTTCGAGCACTTCGGCAACGTTGTCTTTGGGATTGATAAGCGCCATATCGCCCGCATCCGCTTTGAGCTTTTTGTATGTCGCCAGAAGAACGCGCAGGCCCGCGCTGCTCATGTAATCGACATTGCTGAGATCGACCGCCAGCATTTTTGTGCCCTTTGCAAGCTCCGAATCGATCCCCGATTCGAATTCCGGCGCGGTATGACCGTCGATTCGCCCCTGCGGCTCGACAATTGTCCATTTGCCTTCGGTCTTGACTTTGATTTCCACAGAACTCCTCCTTCTCGCTAAATTTTTTCTAATATAATATCCATTTCACTCCAAGTCAACATTGAATTTGGGAAGTTTTTTCGATGGAGATTGCCACGCCGCTGCAACGCCGTTCTGTCATTCCCGCGAAAATTCTGTCATACCCAAGAAAATTTTGTCATCCCCGCGAACATTTTGTCATCCCCGCGAAGCTTGTCCTCGCGAAAGCGAGGAGCGGGAATCCAGCGGGGGAGGGGCGGCCGGGCGCTTTTACCTTTTACCTAATACCTTTTACCTTTTTAGCAAGTTTTCGCTTGACCTGAAAAGCCCGCTGCATTATTATCTCCTATTGCAAATTCTAACGGAGGAAAAAATGAACAATATCGAGATGTCAAAAATCCTAATTTCCAGATTGAATTCCTTATGTAAAGAAATCGCATTCGGGGAATACAAAAAAATCGACACCGAGGGGCTTTTCGAGATGACCTCCTCAGAATCCTATCCGGAGGAACTCTCTCAGCTCGCGGAATCTTTCGGCATGATGATGGTCAAAGTCGAAGCGCGAGAATACAGCCTCGAACAGACTATCGACGAGTTGGAGAAGGCGAAAGTCCAGCTCGAAGATTACTCGCATAATCTCGAAGACATGGTCGCGGAGCGAACAGAGGAACTTTCGATAGCCAACTCCGAGTTGAAACGCCTTGCCGATCTCGACGGCCTAACCCGTATCGCAAACCGCCGGATTTTCGACGAGCATATTCACGAAGAATGGCAGAGGGCGCTCAGGGAAAGCGCTCCACTCTCACTGATAATGTGCGACGTCGATCATTTCAAGCTGTTCAACGACACTTACGGGCATCAGCCCGGCGACGACTGCCTCAGGAAGATCGCTCGCGTTTTGCAAAGCTGCATGAAACGAGCGGGGGATCTCGCCGCGCGCTACGGCGGTGAGGAATTCGCCACGATCCTGCCCAATACCGACAGGAAAAACGCTTTCCAATTGGCGGAGATGATCCGAAGCTCTATCGAGGGCTTGAAAATCGAGCATAAGAATAATTCCGCGAGCGATTATGTGACTATTAGTCTCGGTGTATCCAGCATTATTCCCAAAAAAGGCCTTTCGCCGAAAACTCTTATCGAGCAGGCCGATAGAGCGCTGTATATTGCGAAAAGAGATTTGGGCAGAAATGCCTGCGCTTTATGGCGGGAAGAGAATCTCGATTCGTAGCATCCCGATATTTCCGTGGGCAAAAAAAAAGGCGGCCTCCAAGCCGCCTTAATATATTCCGAAAACTGCTTTATCTCGCACCGGTCGCACCGGGGGTGCGGCGCGGGGAACCTTTTACCTATTACCTATTACCCATTACCTTCTTACACATATTCCACACTCACCGGATCGCAGAACTCGCCCTCGACACCGTTCTCATCGACACCGCAGGCCCAGTATGTTTTGATAGTCCCCGGATTGTGCTGTGTGTCCATAATCGACGGTTGTGAGACCTTTTTCCATTCCGCCTCGA
>DAOWNU010000383.1 GCA_030642425.1 bacterium
GCAGGACATCGCTTTCGACGATTTCTACCTATACTTGAACCGCGTCGAGCCATCCCTGATCCGCGTGGAGGCCGACGAGGTAACCTATTCTCTCCACGTCATGATCCGGTTCGAGATCGAAAGGGACATCCTCGCGGGCAAAATCGCAATCGAGGACGTGGCGGACGTTTGGAATGCCAAATATAAGGAATATCTTGGGGTCGATGTTCCCGACGACAAGAGCGGGGTTCTTCAGGATGTTCACTGGTCGCAGGGCTATGTCGGCTATTTCCCGTCTTACGTTCTCGGCTCGATGAACGCCGCGCAGCTCTACGCCAGCATTAAGGAACAGCATCCCTATATCGAAGACGGAATCGGCACGGGCGATTTCGACGTCCCGCTAAACTGGTTGAGGGAGAATATTCATCGATACGGCAGCCTTTATCTCACCGAAGAGCTTATGAAAAAGGCCACCGGCAAAGCGCCGTCGTCGGAGGATTACATCGAGTATCTTCGGGACAAATACACCGCGCTGTTCAAACTCGAAAGTTGATTATTTAGTATAGAAAGGGGCGACCGACCGGTCGCCTCTACTATCTGTCATTCCGGGCTTGTCCCGGAATCCAGAGGGGCGGTGTGGTGCGGGGCACCTATTACCCATTACCCATTACCTATTACCTTCTTCTTCAATCATTTGGATTTCGACATTTTTTCTAAAAAAATCTCATATCCGCCATTTTTCAGTAATCTCTACTTGATAATATCGCTTCATATCCACAAATTGTTCTGCGTCTGATGGGTGAATATTATTTATTTCGAGGATATTATGAAAAATGAAATCAAACGAACAAAAATCATCGCGACTCTCGGGCCTGCCGTGTCGAGCAAAGAAAAAATTCGCGGGCTTATCGAGGCCGGAGCGAACGCTTTCCGGCTGAATTTCTCCCACGGCTCCCACGAAAACCACATCCAGCTTATTCGGTGGATCCACGAGTTGAGGGAGGAAATGGCCGTCCCGGTTGGAATCATGCAGGACCTGAGCGGGCCGAAAATCCGAATCGGCACGATCTCGAACCCACCGCTTATTCTGAACCACGGCGACGAATTCATTCTCGACCCGGAATTGACCGAGAGCGTGGGAAACAGCGTGCCCGTATCGCACGGGCTTTTCGCGGACGATACCGAGATCGGCCACCATCTTCTTCTTGCCGACGGCGCTATCGAGCTTGAAATTCTGGACATTCAGCATCCACGGGTGATCTGCAGAATTCTCAACGGCGGCCAATTGACATCGAAAAAGGGGATAAATTATCCCGGCGGCAGCTTCAATGTGCCGTCGATAACCGAAAAAGACAAACGCGATCTCAAAGTCGGTCTGGAGAACGGCGTCGATTTTGTCGCTATCTCATTTGTGCGCAAAGTCGATGATGTAACGGCGGTAAGGCAATTGTGCACCGAATTCGGCAGGGAAGTTCCGCTTATCGCAAAAATAGAAAAGCACGAGGCTATCGCCAATTTCGACGGGATAATCAACGCCGTTGACGGCGTAATTGTCGCGCGCGGCGATCTCGGGGTGGAAATCCCACTCGAAAAAGTCCCATCGATGCAGAAGGAGATTATCCACCGGGCAAACCTGCACGGCAAACCGGTGATAATCGCCACGCAGATGCTCGCTTCGATGGTCAAATCTCCGCGGCCTACAAGGGCCGAAGTCTCGGATATCGCCAACGCCATTCTTGACGGCGCGGACGCACTTCTTCTTTCGGAAGAAACCGCGATCGGCGAGTATCCTGTCGAATCGGTGAGCATGATGGCGAGGATCGCTATCGAGGCCGAGCGGAATTATCCGTTCGGCAGGGATTTCAGCGACGAGGAGATACCGCACGATATTACTATCTCGACCGCGATATCTTCGAGCGCGGCGCAGCTTGCCTCGGACCTGGACGCGCCGGTGATCCTGTGTCCCACGAGCAGTGGATTTACGGCGCGAATGATCTCGCGTTTCCGGCCAAAGTCGCATATCTACGCGCTCACATCGCTCGAATCCACATATCTTAGCGCGGGACTGTTGTGGGGCGTTATACCGCGCAAAGTGCCGATGATCGAGAGTTTCGACCGGACGCTGATGCGCGCATCCTGCGATATGGCGAATGCCGACGGTCTTCTCGATATCGGCGAAAGGTATGTCGTAACCGCGGGGTTCCCCTTTGGCAGCGGGCACGGGACGAACATGATGAGAGCGGGGATTTACGAGGGCAAACAGGAAAACGATGGCGCGGCCGGATAGATTTTCCTTGCGCCCGGCGCATAAATTTTGTTTATTCGATTATTGTTTGTATTTGTTTTCGCAAAAAGAAGTAAATATTGCCGGAGTGGCGGAATGGTAGACGCGGCGGACTCAAAATCCGTTGGTGGCAACATCGTGGGGGTTCAAGTCCCCCCTCCGGCAATAATGCGGAATTATGCGGGAGAGGAAGGTTTGATTGATGTTGTTGTGGACTGGTCATAGAGACGGAATCGACGCGGAGCGTCGGGGAAGACGCGCCCACGCGGGAGCGTGGGTGCGAGAGAAGGGGATAAGATGAGAAGGACAATAATCTTCGTTTTGTGCGTGTTTTCGATAGCGGGCGCGTTTGCGCATACATTCGTCTCCGGCACGGTTTCGGGCGTGTGGGACTCGACCGGATCGCCGTTCTGTGTGACCGACTCGATCTGCGTCCCGACCGGCGACAGCCTGCGCATCGGCCCCGGCGTCGAAGTGATATTCCAGGGGCATTACAAATTCTGTGTCGATAGCAATGCGGTTTTGAA
>DAOWNU010000139.1 GCA_030642425.1 bacterium
GGGCCGGTGGGATAGACGAGTCCTGGGCCTATATTCAGGCGCTGCTCGACGCCGATATACCGTTCAACGGAATCGATATCTCGCAGGCCCACGGGAGCAGTCCGGGGCTTGCCGAACTCGCGGAATACGATGCCGTAATATGGTTCACCGGCGTCCTCGCTTTCGACAGCACAACTCTCACCGACTCCGACGAGAACAATATCGAAAATTATCTTTCGGCGGGCGGCAATTTCGCGCTGTTCGCGCAGGATTATCTCTGGGACCGCTATAACGCCGGTTTTGGCGCCTCCGATTTCCCGGCCGTGTATTTCGGCCTCGACTCGGCGGATCAGGACGAATGGCAGATAAGCAGCACGGATGCAGCCGGGCTGACCGGCTATTCCGGCGCCCCTTTCGAAGGCATGAGCTTCATCATCTCCAGCCCGTTCGGGAGCCTCGATCTGTGGCCGGACTTGCTCTTCTGCGACGACGAATTTGCCTATGTGAACGACGGCTCTTCGACGGGACCGGCGATTTGCGGGAAAATTTCGACTTCGTATAAAACCATGTTCTCGACAGTCCCGCTGGCCGCCCTGTTCGACACGACCGCTCCGGTAACGAAGGAAGAATTCGTTCGCAGGCTCCTCGACGATTATTTCGAGATTTTCGGCCCGGCCAATGTCGATGTAACATATAATATAACCCCCGGTTGGAATATGGTCTCGCTTCCCGTCGAACTGGACAACATCACCCCCGGGATCGTGTTCCCCGGGCATACCGGCGAGGTCTATCATTACGACGAGGCCACGGGGATTTATGTCGATGCCGACTCTATACTTCCCGGTTACGGGTATTTCGTGCTCTATTTGTTCGATACGACATTTATCCATAACGGCCCGCCTCTGGAAGAGTTTGAAAAGGCGCTCGGCGCCGGATGGAATCAGGTCGGCAGCGTATTTTCTGATTCTATTGTGCCATTCAGTTCGAGTATGATAACGCCGGACTATTATATTCACGGCAACTTCTTCGAGTTCGACGGCTCGGGCTATATTGCCGCGACCGGTTTCACACCGGCCAAAGCCTACTGGATACTGGTTACAGCGACCTGCACCCTGACTGTTGGGCCGCCGGCAAGATATCGCCACGACCCGGAGAACGAATATCTCGAATTGAATTTTTGGGATGCAAGTTTGACAATCGGGCTTGGCGATAGGGCTGTCGGTTATGTCCCGCCGCCGGTTCCAATGGGAAGCGGCCCTGCGGCATACATTCTGGAAAACGGACAACCGTGCTTGACCGTCGTTAAGGAGAGCGGCGATTGGCGGCTCGTTCTTGAGGAGGGCGGTTTCCTTTCGTATCGCAACGCGACCCAGACGACATTTATTATCGAAACGAATAACGGGGCTGTCGAATTTTCCGGCGGCGAGGGCGAGATATTCCTCAAGGCGGGAGAATACAATATTGCGGCCAAACAACTGCCGGTCGAGTTCGCGCTTAAACCCGCCGTGCCGAATCCTTTTAATGCCGCAGCCAAACTGAGTTTCGACCTGCCGATAAATTCGCGAATATCGCTCGATATTTTCGATATTTCGGGCCGTCATATCCGAAATATTGTCAGGGATGAATTGCCCGCGGGCGCGCATTCCGCAATATGGGACGGCCGCTCGGACACCGGCGTCGAACTGCCAAGCGGCGTGTATTTTTACAGGTTGGACACCGACGGCGGATTCGTTTCGACACGGAAAATGCTTCTGGTGAAATAGCAGAAACAACGATATGAAGAGAATACTCGCAATATTCGCCCTGATTTTCCTCCTCGTTTTTGTGGGATGCCGGCAGAAATACCGGATATATTCCGTGGGAATGCTGGACAGGGCGACCATGCGCGATTTTGGAACGTCGGAAATCGCGGACACATTCATGGTGCATTCCGTAATTGTGGTCGCCGAGGACAGCATGGAGACGATTATCGAAGGAAGCGCGCTCTCCGCGTATCGAATGAGGATGTGCAACCCATACCGCAGCGACAGGCTCGAGGGCGCGGTCGCTCTCGGAAACGAATTGGGTGTAAATGCTATCGTTTTTTCGAGCATGCCCCCAACCGGTTTCAAAAAAAAGCCCGGACCCTGTCCGTCGGAAAGCCTTATCTCGTTTTTCGTTGTCGATCCCCCTATCGTGCTTTTCGAGTCGAGGGATATCGACGATTTTATCTACCAGATGACCTTGATCGACTGGGAAACGGTGGTCAAACCGCCGCCACCGCCGGAGGAATTTTTCGTTGCTCTGGACGAAGTTATCAAATTCGCGGGGCTTAAGATCGAAATTGTCCGCGAGGCGGATGTCCGGTCCGTCGGCAAGGATAATAACAAGGAAAATAAAGGCTCCGATAAAAGCGGTGATTCACAGATGGACTACCCCAGCGATAAAGATCCATTCGGCAAGGAGGATTCCGGGGATTCTAAAGAGAAGTTTGAGAATTCCGCCGATGATGAAGCTGAAAAGGAATCTGAACAGGCCGAAAGGCTCGAGGAAGAAAAAATCCCTTCCGCAACGCCGTGGTTTATCGTTATCGAAGACGGTTTTCACAAGATTCATTCGGCCGGTTTCGAGCTGAGAATTATCGACAAGGTGCCGGAACGTCTGCGCTACGATGTTGCCGCGGTGGGCACGGAGCAAGAACCGGAATTCAAACTTGTCCTGTCAGACTTGAGATTGGACTGAAAAACAGATAATTAATATTTAAGCTTCGAGCCTGAATTATAAAAAAGTATTGCGTAAATCCGATAATGTTATATATTTGTTTGTTAGGCTTTTAACTTGGAGAAACATATTCGGAGGTTTTCATGAATAGAACAGGGACAATTCTGGTTATTCTTTGTTTATTGCTCGTTTCCGCTATTATCGCAAGGACGGGCGGCCCGGACGCATTCGGCTATCGTTTTGTCGATTCCGACGAACCCGGCGGCCCCGAATTCGAATGGATCGATATCTCCACCTCCGGCTCGCTCGGGCCGAGCGGCGACGACAGCAGAACAACAGTATCTTTGCCCTCCTCTTTCGAATATTACGGCAGCTTCTACAACCAGCTCACAATCTGCACGAATGGGTGGGTGTGTTTCGGATCGACAACCACCAGCGGCTACAACCTCGACACGATAC
The DNA here is from genome assembly GCA_030642425.1 of bacterium. Classification (GTDB taxonomy): domain Bacteria; phylum UBP14; class UBA6098; order UBA6098; family UBA6098; genus DAOWNU01. The sequence continues at coordinate 3,139 of DAOWNU010000139.1, forward strand.
CTTCCACGAGTTACCCGCAAAACCTCCTCGCGCTGTGCTATATGGACCTGACAACCGGCTCAGGAAGAATACGCTACGCCACTATCGCGGACGGTCGATTCGTTGTCAGCTATCTCAATGTTTCCGAGTTAGGCTCCAGTTCCAATATCTATGAAATGCAGGTTGTTCTCAATTTCGAGCACAAGAGCATTCAATATAACTATCTCAATGTTTCCCCGGTCTCCTCGTCATATAGGAAGGGCGGAACCGGTATCGAGAACAATACCGGAACAATTGGGCTTTTCTACGGCTGGCACAGGAGCACCGGCACCGCTTTGCACGACTCGCTTTCTATTGTATTTCGTTCCAATATTGTGATTATGCCTCCCTATTTCAACAACTGCTATGTTGCGGACGATTTTGAAACCGAAGGCACCGGCTGGGAATTGGGCAGACCCACAACCGTCGGGCCTTCGATGCCGCCTTCGTTCCCCTATTGCTGGTGCACGCTCAAGGACGCCAATTATAATGCTCTTATGGACTGTATGCTCTATCTCCCACGGATGATTATCTCCGACTGCGGCCAGCCCATTTTCGATTGGTGGCAGTGGTATGAAATAGACTCGTGCAAGGATGGCGGCGTTGTCGAGCTGTCCACGAACGACGGCGTTAGCTGGTTCTCTGTCGATCCGGAAGGCGGCTATCCCTGTTCGGCGCTCGACGCCGGAAGCGCGCTATCCGGCTCGCCCGCTTTTACCGGCAGTTCGGGAGATTGGGAATATCAATCGGTCGATCTTGCCCCCTGGGTTGGCTCTGGAGAAATTCGGATGCGATTCCGATTCGCCTCGGACGCCTCCAACGAGTATGCCGGATGGTATATCGACGATGTCGGTATAAGCGAAGTTTTCGGAGTTATATGGGGCTATGTCGATCTGGGATACCGAACCGACGAGTCCGGCGCGGAGATCGAGGCTCTCGGTCTCGATATTACCGACATCTCGGACGATTCGGGATATTATTTCCTCGATTCAATTAAGGTTGGCACGTGGGACGTTTCCTGCACGAGGGACAGCTTTTTACCGGAGCTCGAAGTGGGTGTCTCAGTCGCCCGCGATGAAACTGTCAGGGTCGATTTCTATTTGTCCCCCGTGCTTATGGCAACGAATTTCGACACCAACTCCGCGGGTGGTGTTCCCACTCCCAACGGAGGCTGGCAATGGGGAAGACCCGATTCATTGGTGCCGCCGCCGGGACAGGCAACCGGCCCTGCCGGAACCGACTCTCTTTGCTGGGGAACCAACCTTGGCGGCAATTACACCAACAACGCCAACTGGACACTCGATTTCACAATATTCCTCGTTGCCGATTATCCGGCCTTGTCTATCTGGCATTGGTATAAATTTGCGGGAGAATACGCCGGACATTTGTGGGACGGCTGTTGTGTTCGGGCGAAGGGGCTCCACGATACTGTGTTCTCAGAACCGATTGCGCCTGTCGCCGGTTACGACGGTCCTATCTCGGACCACAACCCATGGCTGGGCGGCAAGCCCGGTTTCGGAGGGTTGTCTAACGGCGATTTCTGGCATTACGATAAATTCTTCCTCTATGAATGGGCGATGGACACGGCGATTATACGATTCGAGATCGCGGCGGACGGCGCAGGAACCCAGCGCGGATGGTATATCGACAATATGGTTATTATCGACGACCCGAGTGGAACCAACAGTGTCGGGGAAGAATATCTCAGGCCGAAAGATATTAGCATAACAGCGTATCCGAACCCGTTCAACCCAACCACAACGCTCGAATACGACCTGCCGGAAAATTGCAACGTCGATATCTCGATTTACGACATCTCCGGCCATCTTGTCAAAAAACTTCTCGAAGATGAATATTATTCGTGCGGTCTTCATAAGATTGTATGGGACGGTCTCGACAACACCGGCGCGACGCTCCCGACTGGCTTATATCTGGCGAGAATAAAATCCGGCGAACATGCGCGAAGTATAAAGCTTGTTCTTCTGAAATAGCCCGTTTCTGGCAGGGATGTTGCTTTAATCGGGTCGAAAAAATATAAAAAAAGGCTTGCATCCACCGGATGCCGCCTTTATAATAATCAGTTTGAAGGAGTGAAATGGCAGCGAAGAAAAGGCAAAGAAAATCGGATAAGGCGCGACTGCCGTTCACGGGCAAAAATTACCTTCTGTTCGCGGTGGGGCTTCTTTTTATTCTTCTGGGCTTCGTCCTTCTATCGAACGGGGACATTTCGATTTCGCCCTTTCTGCTCGTTATAGGTTATTGCGTTTTCATACCTGCGGGTATTCTTCTCAAGAACAAGCCGAAAAGCAAGCCCGCGGCGCAGGTTTCGGGCGAATAGCTCAGCTGGTTCAGAGTACCTGCCTTACACGCAGGGGGTCACAGGTTCGAATCCTGTTTCGCCCATTTTGACAATTTTAGTTTCGGGGTCGTGGTGTAGCCTGGTTTAACACATCGGCCTGTCAAGCCGAAGATCGCGGGTTCAAATCCCGTCGACCCCGTAATAATCTTAGAGGATAGGACAAATCGTTCTATCCTTTTTTTGTTTGATATCCTTCTTCTCTCGTGCCTATGCTCTGCGGTTTCTCTCGTGCCTATGCTCTGGTGGCTGTCCTAAAACTCATCGGGGTTTAATTTAATCGGTAGTAGTATTCGTTAGATTCCCTGTAGAAAATGGTTATTAATGCGTTTTCCGTTTTATTTTTATTCTTTGAAGGCTTTTTACGGGCTATTGTGCCGAGA
>DAOWNU010000369.1 GCA_030642425.1 bacterium
CCACGTCCGCCGGGCGATATATGTGCTGCTATCGTGAAGTTCGGCGAAATGTATCACACCGTTGGCGTCGATTGTGGCGTCGTAGGCCTCGAACCGGGAATTTTCTACGATATAAACAAAATACTCGCCGATATAAAGCTGCTCGAAATGCAATGTGGCGCCGTTGCGGAAAATAATCACACCGCTGCCGGAACCGACAACGGAACCGTGCATTGTCAAAGTGGCGCCATCGACAATAAGCACGCCGTCGTTGAAGACGACCACGTTCCCATATTGCGTGTGGTTCGTGTCGATAACCAATGTGTCGATACCGACAAGAAGGTCGGAGGTGGAATGGCTGGAGAAAACCGACTCGCGCGGTATCGGCTCGAAAAACGAAATCCCCGTGCGCTGCTCGACAGGCCTATTTTGATTGTCGTGAAAGGAATTCGAAGCGCGCATATCTTCCCACGGCGATTTATTAGCTGATTGGTCTGCCGCAAACGCACACATTGAGAGGATTAGCAGAATAATTAGAATGTATCTCATCGTTGGCCCCTGAGTTAGGAAAAGTAAAATACTACAATAATATAATGGATTCACGGTTTTATTCAATGATTTAATTTATTTAAACACGCTTTTTTTAATTTGACATTTCTAATATTTAATCTTATATTAAAATAATAAGTTACGATTCGAGTAAATAATTTCAGGGGGTTCCTATAATGGAAGTGAAAAAAGTTCTTGCTGTTATTTTGTGCGCGATGCTTGCAACTGTAGTGTTCGCGCAGATCGACGATGAGTATGCCATCCGAAAAGCGGCGATGGCAAATTCCGCCCTCGACTCCAGGGCGATTATCGCCGTTAATAACGATACTATCAAAGCCAGGCTCGACGATACCAACGGCCAATTCGTTATCGGTAAAACTGTCGGGAATATAAGACTGCTTTACGGCTTTCCGAGCAGCCCCTGGTCGTCCTGGGCATGTTTCTATATCGACGGCGTCCACTACACCGACGATTTCGACGCCAGCTGTGATCCGACTGGTTCTGTCGAAATCGGCGGGGGCACGGTTGCCTTTCCGTTCACGATAATACCGCATACCGGCGATTCGAGCTATCTCTACGGCGGCTGGCGGCAGAACGGCCTGGAAATCCACCAGACTCTTATGCCCTGCTATATCTGGCACACACCCGATTCCGATGCCTTCATCTTTATAAAATATGACATCGTGAATACCGATACCGTCGCGCATTCCTGCGGCGTTATTCTCCAGCTCGATACGCAGATAAATTCCAACGACGCCGCGCCGCTCGGCACAATCTGGGGCTACAGCGGGATTCAAGAAGAATGGGTCTACGACAGCATGCCGCCGTGGTGGTTCGCCTACGAAATCGGCCCTACGCCTCCCACGGGAATTGTTGCGATGGGCATCCTCGACGGCTTCGACGCTGTCCGGCCGGACAGGTTTGCGGTCGGCTCCTGGCCGACTTTCAACTCCAGCGGCACATGGACATTCCACCCGGGCGGTGGGGGTTATGGCGACAGCGCAGTCCTTTATTGGTGGGGCATCGACACTCTCGCCCCCGGCGATACGATGACATCCGCAACCTATTACGGTGTCGGTCATCCCTTTATTTCGGGCAATTTCACATTTGTTGTGGACGACGTTACGGTCGAAAATTGTGTATATACTCCGAACCCCTTCAGTTTCTTTGCTATGTTCACAAACGCATCGGGGATGATGCTCGACGATGTAATAATCCACCTGCTGTTGCCCACCGGTATGATTTCCGTTTCCGGGGCGATAGACACGCTGATGACGGGCGGCGATCACCTCGGAAGCTTCTCTAGCGCCGTTATGACCTGGGATATCGAAATAACTACGCCACCGGCTGACGATACGATCCGCGTTTTCGTCACCAATTCGAGCACTTCGGATACATTCTGGGGAGCCTATTATCTTCCGCTTCCTTATGTCGGAAGGCCTCCCGAGGGCGGGCTTATTCTCCCCTCCAACGACTCATGGACAAGCTGCGACAATCAGGAAATATTCCTAAACTTCACCTCCGAAAACGGACTCGACCTTCCGAGCGACCTTCTTTTCGAGATAGACGGCAGCTATATCGACCTGATCGACCCGGAACTGACATGGGTCGATGATACGCTCAACTATAACCCATCGACCCTGTGGGACGACGGCGATGTGATTGTTTGGGGTCTGCTCGCGGCTGTCGATGCGATGGGCTGCTCGCTGATAGCGCCCGTCTCCGGCTTTTTCAGCGTTGACCTGACTCCGCCTGTGGCCGAGAACGAATGGCCGGAAGACGGCGCGGTTCTCGGAAATACGGTGCTTTCGGGTATCGGGGTCGAGCTTAGGGATTCTATCCGCTCTGTCGATCCCGCCAGCATTATCTTTGTCGTCGAAGAAGACACATACACGGTCTCCGATCCGGAACTGAGTTACACGAACGATTCGCTATTCTTCAACCCGACATTGGCGGGGATGACCTTTGCCGACGGCGACACGATTTGTGTCCAAATCGCCGAAGCCGCCGATCCCGCGCCGGACTATTGCGAACCCAATGAGATGCTGCCTTATTCGTGGTGCTTCTCCTTCCAGATAATCGACCTCTGGATGCCCGACACGCAGCTCTGTCCGCCGGGCGACACGTTCAATATCCCGATCTACTGTGAAGACCTCACGGGCATCGGCGTTACCGAGCTTGATACATCGATCCGCCTTTTCGATGAGATCCTCGTTCCTATCGGGGTTGAAAATGCCGGGGCGGTTACTTCGGTTTGGACGCTCAGCTCTTCGATTTTGGGCGACGTTGTTACTGTTACCGGAACCGGAGTCGAACTAATTGGCGGCGGCGTTCTGTTCTATTTGCAGGTTTATGTGCCTATCGCGGGAACGGA
>DAOWNU010000151.1 GCA_030642425.1 bacterium
CACGGAATTTGGGTTGTCAAGGGGTTTTTAAGAAAAAATCTCTTGAACCTATGCTCCCGCGTGGGAACGTCTTCCCCGCCCCTCCGCGTCGATTCAATTTACACAGTCATCAATATAATATGACATTCCGCATAGCACAAGGGAAATGTTTCGCGTGCTATCGGCGGCATTGCCGAAGCATCCGTCGGCATTGCCGACACATTTTGCAATGCTAATTGCTAATTTCAAATTGACTCTTCATCCCCGCCGGAATCCCCTCGATTCGGCTTATCGCCGACGGGTTATTGTCCAGAATAATCTTCTTCAACTCCCTCCAGAGCTTCGCGTATGCCTTTCCCCTGCCCGCATCCGCGAGGATTTCGAGCAGCACGATCCCCACCTCGATCTCGCCCTCCCAGTCGCCGGAGTCGCGCGCGATTGCAAGCGCCCTTTGCGCCCGCCGCGATGCCGAACCGAGATCGCGTTCCTCGAAAGAATCCATAGCGAGACCGAGTTCGGCGTCAACAATGCGCATCCGGTCGTCCAGCTCTTTTGCGAGCTTTAGCGCCTTCCTATGAAGACCCCTCGCGCTCTCGATATTCCCGGTTTCCCGCGCCGTGTCCCCGAGATTGGAAAGGCACAGCGCCTCGCCGCGACGATCCCCAATTCTTCGGAAAATCTCCAGCGCGAGTTCATAGCTCTGCGATTCGCGTTTTTTCTCGTCTCCCGCACGGTGTGCCTGCGCCAGATTGACAGCGTTGACCGCCTGTCCGCGAAGATTGCCCAGTTCGCGGTCGATTTCCCCGGCCCGGTCGAGATACTCGACTGCGGATTCCCAGTTTCCCCTCTGGCCCTCGAGCCAACCGAGATTCCCCAGAAGATTCGCCGCACCCTTCGATCCGGCCTTGCCCTCGGCGATTTTCAGACCCCTTTCGTAAAGCGCTTTCGCCTCCGAAAGCTCCCCCATATCCGAAAGCAGCGTCCCGAGATTGACCATCGCCTGAAGAAGCCTTTCCGCCTCTCCCGGAAGTTCTCCGAGTATCGTAAGCTGTGCCTCGTAAAGTTTACGGGCCTCCTCGAAATATCCGAGTTCCTGTTTTGCGAGCGCGATCCGGTTGACAGCGTCGGTGAGAAGGGCCTTATCGCCCATTTTTTCGGCAAGCCGTTTCGCCCGGATATTTAGCTCGATCACTCTTTCAAGCTCGCCGGAATACCAATATAGCCGTCCCGCCGAGTCCATCGCTCCGAACAGCTCTTTCCACATCCCCCATTCGATAGCGCGGTCGTCTTCGATTTCGAGAGCTCCCTCGTAGAAGAACAATGCCTCCCGATTTGCGAACCGCTCCTCCTGTTTCCGGCCGGAGAGCGTCTGGTAATGAAAGGCCTTTTTAAAATCGCCACCCGACTGAAAATGCCTCGCAAGCTCCTCGAAATGTCCCCGAAGACCGCTCCGGAACATCGCCTCGATAGCATTTCCCGCCTGAAGATGCAGCCGCTTTTTTGCGGAATGAAGAAGCGAGTTGTAAGCCGCCTTGAGCATAGGGTGTGAAGTGAACCTGAAAAGGCTTTCACGGGGGACAAGGAAACCCTCGCGGCACAGGAACCGGATGCCCTTTTCGACAATCGGGTCTTCGATTATCCCGGTCAAAAGGTCGGATCGGAAATCCTGCCCCAGAACCGAGGCCACGCGGATAGTCTCGCGGGCGTCGGGGGGAAGCGAATCGAGCCGTGCGGTATAGATTCCCTCGATGTCCCGCGGGAGATTTTCGACAACTTTCCCGGACAGGCGCAGAACGCCGGACTCGAGCGCAACCCCGTTTCTCGATTCGAGAAGACGGCACAGCGCCACGATATAGCCGGGATTTCCGCCCGTCTCCGAGACGATTTCGTCTATCAAATCCGCGCCGATTCGATCCGTGCCAAGCGTTTTGCGCACAAGTTCCGCCGATTTTCCCTTTCCAAACGGCCCGAGCCGGATTCTGGCGGCGGTGATCTCCTCCATCGGCCCGTCGTTCCTTCCGGACACAATTATATTTGTGAATTCGTCGAGCGAAAAGAGTTCTATCAATCCCGCTGTCGAGCTGTCGAGATTTTCGAGATTGTCCGCGACTACGAGAAGCTTTTTGTTTCCGCAATCCGTGCGAATTATTTCGTGAATGAGCCGGCGCAGCATCCCGGCCTTCTCGAGGGTGGACAGGAAAAGCGTTTTCTCCGTGGGTGGGATTTCGACACTGTAGAAACCGGACAGCAGCGGGGCAAGTTCCAGCTTTTCCGGCAATATTGTCCCAAGCCCTTTTACTGGATCGTCGCCGAGAATTCCGGTTATCACCCCTTGAACCGGGGCGTATGGCAGATTTTCTCCCCAGGGCAATGCGGAAAAATCCACAATCCGGAAATGGGCCGATCCCGCAGTCTCCACGATTTGATCGACGAGCGCAGTTTTACCAATTCCCGCTTCACCGGAGATAAAAGCCGACTCTCCGGGGATATTCAGGATATTTTCGAGCCTTTTGAACTCGCGCTTTCTGCCGACCAATTCCGGCAGCTTCTTGCGGCTTATTTCTTTTATCTTGCCAATTAACGGCCAGGATGAGGTGGTCGATGATTTCCCCTTAAGCTCCAATTCCCTGCGCGTGCCGAACTCGAACTCAAATCTGCATTCCCGGTGGGTCTCCCCGCCGACGAGTATCTCCCTAGAGTCCGCGCAGCCTTGCAGCCGCGAGGCCGTATTCACAACATCGCCGATAACCGTGTATTCCCTGTGGTGGTCGTTTCCGACAATGCCCGCCACAACCTCGCCCGTGTTGACACCGATCGATATTGCGATTCCGGAGAAATCCGCCCCCCTGTCCAGAATTTCAAGCGAGGCCGCGAGCGCGCGCAGCGGGTCGTCCTCGTGTGCGACCGGAGCGCCGAAAAGTATTATCGCGGCGTCCCCCATGAACTTATCCACAGTTCCGCCGTAGCGAGAGACCGGCTCGAGCACGGTCTCGAAAAGCCTGTTGAGAAGCTCCATAACCTCTTCGGCGTCCCTGCCCTCGCAGAAAGGCGTGAAACCGGCGATGTCCACGAACATCACAGTAACAGTGCGCCGCTCGCCTACCCTGTCGAGCATGTTCGGGTTGCGAATCACCCTCTCGAAAACCTGCTCCGGCACGAATGACGAGATGGCCCTTGCGACATCGGGGTCTTTGAGCCTTTTTATGTCCTGTTCTCTGATCATACACTAATTTTTCTTCACGTCGTCCACAATATTATACGGTTTGCCGTCCTCGGTTATTACCCAAACATCGTAGTAGCCGTCGGAATCGATATTTCCCTCGGCCCTTATCTCGAAATTGTTCGTTTTGGCCCTCTTGATTTCGAGTCTGTAATATGTCCCTCTTTCTTCGACACGCAGGCTGTCGAGTTTATAGGTGTAATGCCCGGTGCGCGCGTGGAAAGATTCCTGTTTCTGGAACGCTTGCCGGAGCATCAATCTGGCCTCGTTTTGCCGGGCGCGCAATGCGGCTTCGGATATGTTCTCGGCGGCCTCGGCTGCGACACGTTTCGGCTCCGCAATAAAGCGATTGTACAGCCAAAAAACGGCGAGCACAAGCAAGAGAATAATAATAACTTTCTTCATCGGAACTCCCTTCGGTGTTTATTTTTTTTATTAAGCATTTCTCGCATCCACGCCTCCCGCGTGGAGCGCGTCTTTTCCGACGCTCCTGCGTCGAGTCGATCTTATTTTAAATATACGATGTGTTTCGAGCAATTCCAATCCCCATTTTTCGCCCTGACGAGATAAATTCCGCTGCCGAGAGATTTATCGGGCTGCCAAGTGATTTCGTAGGGGAGGGTCCGTGACCCTCCCGCGCGGGCGGGTTTGGAACCCGCCCCCACGGGCAATTGCGCAACCCTTTTCCCGTTTATATCGAATATCTCGATTTGTAGAGGCAATTCATGAATTGCCTCTACGGAAATCCTCACCGCCGAATTGAACGGGTTGGGAGTTACAGAAATCGAATATGATTTTGGTGAAAAATCATTTTCCTCGATTGCCGAATACGTTGTTATTTCTTCGTTATAGACAAAACCAAACGGAAATTCTGCGGGAACACCCCAGAAAACGTCAATACGGCCTACGCACCCGTCAACAGGGTAACGACAAGCTACGCCACCACCACCCACTATATCGTCAATCCCATCGCCGTTAAAATCGCCAACAAGCAAGTGATGTAGAACGGCATTAGTATAAACGGACCCGTCGTTAAAGAGAACAATAAGCGTATCAGCGTCATGTAGAACATTATAGGTCGGGAAAACCGGACGCCCTCGAAAAACCGCCAGTGCTGCGTGGTAGACAACTGAATGTCGTATAACTCCCGATACAACGATATCGTCGAAACCGTCATTATCGAAATCGCCAAAACTCGATCCCGACACACCCATAGTCGTATCTTCGAGAATATCGCCTGTGCGTCTACCCAGGGAAGCCATGAAATCGGCATCCGAGACATAAGAAAATCCGGTTCTTGCCCCAGCACGCTCGCTTAGAAAAACTAAAAGCCCGCCCCAATTACTCTCATCGCCGAAATTAAATCTGTTGTAACCGCTCATGACTACGTCATCACGGCCGTTACCGTCCACATCGCCAAAAGAAACGTCGTATAAATTATGAAAATCCCACAACGTATCCGGCTTTATAACCCATACAGCATCTGTCGAATCATAAATCCCACATGGAAGATTGTCGTCGTAGAAATAAAGCGCCGTTGAGTAAGGCGGATAATCGATAAATGCTAGCCTATTATATAATTCTTGGCCATCACCGCCCCTCAGGTTTCCGTATGATTGGCGAGTAAAGTAAATTGCGATAGGTTCTTTGAAGATTAGATCCGCATCGGTAGAATCGTAACTGCCAGAAAGGCTGCCTCCATAATAGACGTGGTTTCTAATTATTACTTCGTTGCAGCCGTCGGCATTCAAATCAGAACCGAGGTTTGTTCTGCCCTCTTCGGGATTAGAAAAACTGGCGATTGCGTCGGTAGTGTCTAATTCATAAGGTATAGAAGGCCCGCCGCGAAAGAGGTAAGTTGGATAATCTGGATAGCAATAGTCAAAGAATTGGCCTATTAATATGTCATCGATTCCGTCTCCGTTTTCGTCCCCCATAGATAAATGACCGAAACCGCTTCCCAAATCTATGTCGATTTTTGTTATTATTTCCGCATCATCTGCAGTTAAAGTATCCTTTATGCATTGACCGGCAATTACGAAGATCGTAGTATCTGGCGCATATCTGCCAACACAAATATCATCGCAACCGTCACCATTTAAGTCTCCCACTGCTCCGGGTCCACCGAAATCACCACCGGCGACAGTTCCCCAAACGCAACCTGCCCAGCGGAGGATGGCCCCGTCTTCAATCCATATACCGCCCGAGTCGGCAGCTATCAACCGGAATTGGTAACCGTCAATATCGGTTTCGCCCACGTCCCTTTCCACTTCCCAATAAATTTCCAAAGAATCCCCGGGAACCACCGGAAAGCCCAAATCGCCGTAAGAGTGCATAACGGGAACGGCCCAGGTTGCACCACCGTCGCTGGAGGCTGAAAACACGATTCCAACCGGAA
>DAOWNU010000098.1 GCA_030642425.1 bacterium
CCTCATTTGAGACCCACTTATTGCAACGCACCCGATAAAACAGAAAACGCATTAATAACCATTTTCTACAGGGAATCTAACGAATACGACTACCGATTAAATTAAACCCCGATGAGTTTTAGGACAGCCACGTCTCCGTTGGAACATCTTCTTCGACGCTTTGCGTCGCTTTTTCCCCATCCCATTGACGCGGAGCGTCTCCCAATAGCGTTACACCGCAAAGCGGAGTAACGAGAAAAAATGGCAATTGCAACCGTAGGGGAGGGTCCGTGACCCTCCCGAATGAGCGGGCGGGTTTAGAACCCGCACCTTGTATATTACTTGCGTTCGTTCTTTGACAAAGTAAATTACAAAAGCGGGGTGGTAGTGGTATAAGAACCTTGTGCAGGAGGGGGGAAGAACAGGACCTTTCGCCCCTTGTCCTTTAAGGACCTTACGTAGATTGTCCCCTTCCCCCCACAACCTCCAACCAAGCACCTATAGTATCTATTTGATAAAAACAAGCCTGCCGGTGGCCCGTAATCCACCCGCTTCAACACTGTATAGGTATGTGCCGGTCGGAATACGACTGCCGTCCGCGGCGGTGGCGTCCCAGCGGATAAAATTCGGCCCCGCGGCCGCCGACTCGATACTAAAACTGCGGATTTCGCGCCCGGAAATATCGAAAACCCTCACAAAGGCGTCGCAATTCTCCCGAAGAACAAAGCCGATATTCACATGGCTGTTAAACGGGTTCGGGAACGGCGGCAGGATTTCCAGCGACACAGGCTTGACCGGGACGATTTCCGGAACATCCCAAAAATACTGCATCCCCGCCCATTCGACAATCCGCTGGACAAAAAGCGCGCGCAGGCTGTCCCCGAAGCCCTCGATGCCGAATTCCATCATAACCGTCTTGAACCCGTCGGGAGACTCGAAACGAACGGCGCATGTCGAATCAGCGAGGTCGCCGAAATCATAATAGAGACACGGAATCCCGATTCCGGTTGCGGAGCAGCTTCCGAACCTGCGCTGGTTGCCCGCGCTGCCCGAGCCGAACGCGATATTCGCCTCGTCGATACCGTCGCCGAGCGTGTCGCCGGGAACGCCGTCGATGTGGAAGGCGTAGGCGAGGGCGAGGCTGTCGATATTATGCGCCGCGCCGAAAAGGTCGGAGAGCCACACGGGGTCGGCGTTCTCCGGAAAATCCTGACCGGAAAGCACGAACATTCGGTCGTCGCCGGCAGGGTCGGTCAGCCAGATTTCTATTGTATCCTGCAGTGCGGCGGGGAGAATTCCCGGGCCGGTGGCGTTGCCGGAAAGGAGAAGGACAACGCGGTGCTTCTCCAATTCGGAGAGGGTGAGGCCGTCTTCCGGGATGATAAGCGAGTCGTAGGTTATGCCCCCGAAACGCATCGACTCCGTAACCCGCGCGAGGTGGACGGATTCCGTATCCTGCGTGGCGATGAGCACTTCCTGAAACCCGATAAGGATATCGAATTCGGAAGTGTGGACATATCCGGCGTCGTCGCGGAGCGTTGCCGTGAACGTTACCGGGCGGCCGTAGAGGAAGTCCGGGTTCATGTGAAAGACGAACGGGTCGGCGGAATTATCGGCGCTCGCCCCCGTGAGAATATCCCCGAAATAGCCCGCGCTGTCGGTGATAATCACGAGCGAGTCGTCGGTTGAAATTATTACTTCCGCGCCGGTCGCGGCGGCCCAGATTGTGTCGTCGGTGTTGGAATAGGTTAGAACGACCGACACATCCTCTCCCGGTTCGGGCCTGCCGTCGCCGTCGGAATCTGTGTATGCGAAATCTTCGAGAGTAACCTGCGGGAAAAGTCCGGCCCCGAGGGCGCGATAGACATCGACGCGGCCACTGCCGAGCCTGTCGTTAATGCTGTAAAAAATATTGCACGCCCTCGGATAGATATTCTCGGCGTAATCTTCCAGCCGCGAGCGGATCCAGAGATTGGAGCTGTCCGGATAAAAGCTCCACAGCAGGGCTGCGGAACCAGCCACCACCGGCGCGGACATGCTCGTGCCGCCTTTTAGGCCATACCATTCAGCGAAAGGCGGGTCGGGTGGATGCGGATCGCCGGGCGCGGCGCCGGAACCGATCGGGACGGTCGATGCGATATCGTCCCCCGGCGCGGAGATGTCTATCGTGCTGTCGTAATTCGAGCTCCAGGTTTTGCAATCGTCGATATCCGTATTGGCGACCGATATTGTTTGCGGGAATGTCGAAGGGTAATGATAACGGGCCGTATCCCCCGGCACTCCCGGCTCGACCCAAGTCGTGTCTGTGTGGTCATTTCCCGCCGAGGCTGTGATAATACAGCCGTGAACATTGACCGCCGAATCGATAACTTCGCCAAGAAAATAGCGGACCATCGTCGTGTCGAAATCGAGATAGCGCTTGCTGTAGCCGCCGTAGGAAAGATTGAACACGTCGCAGCCCATGTTTATGCCGTAGCTAATCGCCTGTATAACCGCATCGCTCTGGAGATACCCATCGAAATAGCGGTCGAAGTAACCCGCGCGAAGACACATGAGTTTGCCGTGCCAGCAAACACCGGCCACGCCCTCATCGTTGTCGGTCTGAGCGATAATGGTGCCGTTGACATGCGTGCCGTGACCGCTGTAAATGAAGCCCGTCGGGTCGTTGTCCGGCAGGTAGCAGTCTTCCTGGATGTTCACGTCGGTCGGATGACGATAGCATTCCATCCACGCGCGATCGACCCAGTCCCAGCCTATCAGGTCGTCGATATAGCCATTGCCGTCGTTGTCGATAGAATCCAGGTCGTCCGGGTCGAAACCCACTCCGGGGATAAAGACCGAGCCGTCGCCGTCCGAATCCTCGCCCAGATTTTGCCAGATAAGGTTGGTTAGGTCGGGGTGAATATAGTCCACGCCGGAGTCGATGCCGGACACGATAATTGTCGAATCTCCCCGCGTATAATCCCAGACGCGGTTCGCCCGGATTTTCGGCAGGTGCCATTGATAGTCGTAATAGGGGTCGTTCGGAGTGTATTCCGCCTTGAAAATATAATTCGGCTGGACGCGAAGGACGCCTTCGATTCCATCGAGCATATCGACAGCCGCCGGAACCTCGGTCTTTTTCGGATCGAAAATAATCTTGAACCAGCGCTCCGTGAATCGCCATCTTCGCCGGTATTCCGGGTTTGGCGCGATAGGGATTATCCGGCGGCACTCGAAAACGTCCAGCTCGCGGAAAATGCTGTCGAGTTTCGCACGGCCCGTTATAATCCCATCTTCGCCCGAATAGGGATCCCCGATTCCGGGGTCGCTAATTTCGATAAGGGCTTCGCCGGGGGCGAAAAGCTCACTCTGAGCCGACACTGCGAATGGCAGAATGCAAACAAACGCTGTAATAACAATTAAAAATCTCATTTTATTCCCTTAGAGAATCTTATATAAAGGATGAATGCAATCAACGAATGAATAACCTCGACGATTGTCGCCCACACACGAAACGCGATTGAAAGTGTTGCCCGAAGCGTCTCGGACAGCTCTACGGGGAGAAGGAGTATCAGCGAGCCTTCGCGAACCCCGAGGCCGGCCGGTGTGAAGAAACTGATATATCCGAGGAAATAGGACAGGCAGAATCCACCGATTGTCTGCGGAAGCGCTCGCAGCGAGACGTCCGGCTTGAAAGCGAGGGCCATGAGATACATCGAAGCGCCGGTCAGCGACAGGGCGACAACCTGAATCGCGAGGGCGTAAACGACTGTCGAGAAACGCATTGTCGGAACTTCGGTAGAAGCGTGCTTGAGCCTGAGCGCCCAAACTGTGAATCGGTGCAGGAATTTCGGTTGGAGAATAATAATGAGAGCGATAAGAATAATCGCCAGCGACCAGATAGGAATATCGACCCGCCCGCCGCCGACGAGTATAACCCCGAGCATCGACGCCGCAATAAGATTGAAAAACTGTGTGAGGATGGATGCAACGACGAAACGCTCTTTTGAGACGCCGTATTCCTTTGCCATCCACGCCATTATCGCGATAAACCACACCTTGCCGGGTATGTAACGGGAAATATTGGCCAGCGTAATGGCTAAATATGAAAATTTCAGGTCGATTTTGTGGTCGTAAAGGTCGAATACGATGCGCCGCCACACGAGAATCGGTATTGGAAAACTGAGAAGAAGCAAAACAAAGGACAGGATTAAATATGTTGGATTGGCGGTGCGTAAGGCCTGACCGATTTCCCACCAGTGGCCGGAGATGCGGTTGAAAATGAAATAGAATATCAGGGCGGAGATAACGAGGCCCACAATGAGCTTGATATGTCTGGTCTTATTCTTTGATTGCGTCGGCTGAGTTTCTGTATTGCTTTCTGTCATTATTTGAATATCCGTAATAAAGTGCGACCGGAGAGTTATATTGGAAAATATCCGGCCCGTTAAGCCAAAGATAATAGTCCTATATTCACGTTTTTGCAAGGGGTTTTTCGACGATGCCCGATTGTCGGCCTTGCCGATGGGAAAAAACTCCTTTACATGGCTCGTTCCAGAGATTATGTTGTTTGTCCTGAATTTAAACGAACGGATGAAAAAATGTTTTCCAGAGTTACATCGGCGGCAGTTCTTGGAATAGACTCCTACAAGGTCGAGGTCGAGGCTGATATATCGGCCAAGTTGCCATATTTTACCGTGGTCGGCCTGCCAGATAACGCGGTGCGGGAAAGCCGCGAGAGGGTCAGCAGCGCAATAAAAAATTCCGGGTTCCCATTCCCGCAAGGCCGGATAACGATAAATCTCGCCCCGGCGGATATCAAAAAGGAGGGGAGCGCATTCGACCTGCCAATCGCCGTGGGCCTTATTTGCGCGATGGGGATAATCGAGCACGACACGCTGTCCAACCATGTGCTGATTGGGGAACTCGGTCTCGACGGCACACTCGCGCCGGTTCGTGGTGTGCTGCCGATCTCCCTGATGGCGAAAAAAATGGGCGCCGACGGAATTATCCTGCCCCGCGAAAACGCGAAAGAGGCCGCTATCGCTCAGGGCGCGCCGGTATATCCGGTTGCCAACCTGAAGGAGGCGGTGGATTTCCTCGGCGGGACAATCGAGATAGAACCGGCTACCGTGAAACTCCGCGACCTGTTCGATACGGCTTCGAGCTATTTTGCCGATTTTTCCGACGTCCGCGGACAGGAGCACGTGAAACGCTCTCTCGAAGTCGCCGCGGCCGGCGGACATAATCTTCTCATGATCGGCCCCCCCGGCTCCGGTAAGACTATGCTCGCGCGGCGGTTTCCGTCGATTCTGCCCCCGATGACTATCGAGGAGGCGCTCGAAACGACAAAAATTCACTCGGTTGCAGGCGTCCTGTCGCGGGATACCGCGCTTGTCGCCGCAAGGCCGTTCCGCTCACCGCATCACACAATCTCCGATGCCGGACTTATCGGCGGCGGAGCATACCCGAGGCCGGGAGAGGTTTCGCTGGCGCATCACGGCGTCCTTTTTCTCGACGAACTCCCCGAGTTCAAGAAAAACGTGCTCGAAGTCATGCGCCAGCCGCTCGAGGACGGCAGAGTCGTTATCGGGCGCGCGGCTATCACGCTGGAATATCCGGCCAATTTCACTTTGGTCGGCGCGATGAATCCCTGCCCGTGCGGATATTTCGGCGATGTCTATCATCAATGCACATGCTCGCCGGCGCAAATTCAGAACTATGTCGGGAAAATTTCCGGCCCGCTGCTCGACAGGATCGATATCCATATCGAGGTGCCCAGCGTTAAATATTCCGAACTATCCGGCCCGAGCACGGGCGAAAGCTCCGACACTATCCGCGAGAGGGTGTCGAGGGCGAGGCGCGTTCAGACAGAGCGATTTGAGGGCATGAAAGATGTTTATTGCAACGCCCACATGCAGACAAAAACGATAAGGAAACACTGCATTCTGGACGAGCAGA
Organism: bacterium; assembly: GCA_030642425.1. Lineage (GTDB taxonomy): Bacteria > UBP14 > UBA6098 > UBA6098 > UBA6098 > DAOWNU01. Next base: position 5,923 of record DAOWNU010000098.1, read on the forward strand.
GCGAGTCGCTTCTGAAAATGGCCATCACGAAAATGGGGCTTTCGGCGCGGGCATACGACCGAATTCTCAAGCTGTCGCGCACAATTGCCGACCTGGAATCGGCGGAGAATATTGCGCCGCATCACGTTTCGGAGGCGGTGCAATACCGGAGTCTGGACAGAAAATACTGGCATGGCGGTTAGACTCGATAGAATCCAAAGCTCAAAATCCAAATGTCAAATGAAGCTCAAAATACAAAATCCAAATGAAAGAAGAAGAAGGTAAAAGGTAAAGGGTGAAAGGTAAAAGCGCTACACAGCATCGTCCCTCTGGATTCCGGGTCGAGCCCGGAATGACAGGCAAAAAGAATTGTCATTCCGGCGAATGCCGGAATCCATGTGCGGAAGGGGTTGGCGTTCCATAAAAAATATATTCTGGGTAAAACCCGAATGAAATCAAAAGAACACAATAATAACTGTCATTGCGAGGAGGGCGCAGCCGGGCCATCGGCCCGAGCAGGCCGACGTGGCAATCTCCTCCAGATGCAATGAGATTGCAACGCCCCCTGCAGTCGCTCGCAATGACGATACTTTGTGACATTTAAGCTTTAGAAAGGGGGATCCAATGGTTAATTGGATCATTATTGTTATCGCGTTGTCCATTTTTCAGATGCTTTGTTATTCCCTGAATTGCCCGGAATATTACGTTTATATCTCCACAGTTCTGGTTTTGCTCGCCGCGCTGGGGATGCTTTACCGGGTCTATCGCAAACAGCGGGCAGGCGAGAAAGAGAAGCTCAAGAAAGAGTTGGAGTCTCTCCGCAAACTCGCTTCGCAATAGAGACCGCAGCGATTAAGAAGATCAATGCAAAATGATCAATTAGCAATAATCAATTTTCAATGTCCTTTTCCTCTCCCCGGTTTGGTGGGGCGGGGTGGGGCAATTTTGTATTGCTAATTTTGTATTGCTAATTTTTCATTGAATCCTTCTTTTGATATTCTCTCCAAGTTTTAACTTGACAATCCGCACTTCACGGTATATTATTACCTGAGTTTGACGTTCCGGAGTAGCTCAGCTGGTAGAGCAGGTGGCTGTTAATCACCGGGCCGTGGGTTCGAGTCCCTCCTCCGGAGCTTTGATTTTATCGCCTGCCCAAAGGCGTTTCCAAATAG
>DAOWNU010000199.1 GCA_030642425.1 bacterium
ATCAGATCCAACGGATATTCCTCGTAGTAATTGCGGCTCGTGAAAGGAATACTTTTCTCGACCACAAGGATATCGTCGATGGACAGTGTTCCGTCGCAGCTCAGGTAGATATCTATATGTGTGAACGGGTTTAGCGGCGCGGTTGTGATACTGTCGGGATAATTATCGACGACGGCGGAGACCCGTATATCCAGCACATTAGCGGTTCCCCAGGAACTTTCGATAGCGGAGCCGATATCGAGACCGTAATCATTCCATACGGTCTCCTCGATAGGGTCCGCAGCGAACGGCTCGACTGAGAATAGGCTGGATACAAGGATAACCGTATCGCTATCCTCTAATTTAGCCGGAAAAGAACCGGATAGGCTGGTTGTGCAATAATAATGAAATCCCCTGAAATCCTCTGTGATAGTGGTTCGACTCATCCCCGTCTGCGTTCTGGTTTGCTCACCGGCGCCGGAGCGTGTGTCCGTTATCAGTCCCATCGCGGCGTTTTCGACAAGGACGCCTTCTTTCAAGGTTCCGCTATATGGGGAGATATCGATAGCCGTTCCCCTGTCACCAGCCTCGATAACGAGGGCTTCCGAGGCGATGTCGGTCACGGTAAGGTTCACACCCTTATTGGTTCCGATAACCTCGAGGACGAGTCCGGCGTCCTCGTTTTCCAGTTTGAGGACGTTCCCCACGCCGTCACCCGGTGGACTATCCGGGCCTTGCTCAATTGTAAGGACATAGGAAGAAGCGTCGGTGTCTTTCCGTATCAATGAAGGGATATTCAGGGTGTAATCTGCGGTATCGGCTCTCAATGTCCTGAAAGCCGTAATAGCGGTAGGCGAGAAGGTCTGAAGGACTTTCGGCATTAGAAGATGATCTCCCGAAACGTCATGGATTATCACGTAGAAATAGAGCGAATCCGTCCCAGAGATAACCTCATCGGGAAGAGCGCTGGCGTCGAAATCGAAAGTCACATCGAAAAGACCCTTAACTACTTGGACATTGTTCACCCACGGCGAATCGATAACCGTTTCCGTTACACCGGACACAGCGACTATTTTAAAAGATATCGCGTTGAGTGTATCGTTTATACCTAAACCCGTATGGTCGGTTAGCTTCCCTTGATACGATATGGGAAAAGCTATCGCGGTTAAGCAGTGAACTGCCATCAGGAAGAAAATGAGCTTTCTAATCATAATAGAATCCTACCCTATAGAGAGTAAATAGTTTCGAATCCTTTATTTTTATTGGCGAAAATTTTTTAGCGGTTTTTCCGTGATAAACGATTCCGGAAAATACTCGAACGTGACCTACCACTGCAGTTAACAGCGACAAAAGCAGTATCAGATATTTCGGCATTTTTGCCCGCTTTTTCTAAAATCCATATAACGTGCGTTAGCATAAAACCGTTATGCTTTGCGCATTTTCACGCGTATTTTTTCTTTCGGATCTCTGTAAATTCCCAAAAGAACTCATACAAAAGCTATCGAGCGGGTGGCGCTATTTAATGTGGGTGATTCCTTTTCACAAGTAAGATAAGGTGTGGTAGAGAAATTGTCAAGTAAAAAAATAAAATATTTATAACCTCGTATACAATAATAACTTAGTGTTAAGTCCGGTGTCCTGATTTCAGGAGTTGAAGAGCAGTGAGCAGAGAGTTGTGCGCCTATTACCTTTTACCATTCTTATGCAGCCGGACCATTTTACATTGCTAATTTTACAATGGTTCTTTATACGATAACCTAAAATGCAGTTTTTATCACCCCCTTAAGGGCTTGAACTGTGTTTTTTATTAAATGAAATTGAACTTACTATTTTATCGAGAATTAAATATGAAAAAAGGTTGTCTTTTATTGCAATAAGATTATGTTATTTTAATTTTAAGCTTCTCAACACCGTCAGAGATGGTGTGAAAAAGGGTTTAAAACGGTTATTTTTTCGATGAGGAGATATAATGAAAGGCGATATTTCCGTAACGCATAACGAGCCAGTCGAAAAGGGAAATCCACTCGGGAAGAAAAAGAGCGAGTGGGAAAAGAATGTTCTCGAACCCTTCCTGAAAAAGGGCGGCGAGAGGGAAGACCTGATCGACTACTCGGGGAACCCGGTCGAACGGTTGGCAATACCGGAGCATTTCGACCCGGATTACGAGCGGAAACTCGGTTTTCCGGGAGCGAGTCCTTTCACGCGGGGCGTCTATCCGACAATGTATCGCGGCCGCCTGTGGACGATGCGCCAGTATGCCGGTTTCGGAACCGCCCTCGAATCGAACCGACGCTATAAATTCCTATTGGAACAGGGGCAGACCGGTCTGTCCGTGGCATTCGACCTCCCGACACAGATAGGCTACGACTCCGATCACGAGATGAGCGAGGGCGAAGTCGGCAAAGTCGGCGTGGCGATAGATTCGCTCGAGGATATGGAGGCGCTTTTCGGCGGGATCCCGATGGACAAAGTCTCCACCTCGATGACTATCAACTCGACCGCGGCAGTGCTTCTCGCGATGTATATCGTTGTGGCGGAAAAACAGAATATCCCGCCGGAGCGGCTCCGGGGCACGATTCAAAACGATATTCTAAAAGAATATATAGCGCGGGGAACCTACATCTATCCACCAAAGCCCTCGATGAGGATAATAACGAATATTTTCGAGTATTGCACGGAGCGTGTCCCGAAGTGGAATATGATATCTATTTCCGGTTATCACATCCGCGAGGCCGGCTCTTCCGCCGTGCAGGAGGTCGCGTTCACGCTCGCCGACGGTATCGAGTATTGCAAGGCCGCTATCGACGCCGGTCTCGATATCGACAGTTTCGCGGGAAGGCTGTCCTTCTTTTTCAATTCACATAACGATCTTCTCGAAGAGATCGCCAAATTCCGGGCCGCGCGGCGCATGTGGGCAAAAATAATGAAAGAGCGTTTCGGCGCGAAGAATCCCAAATCGATCATGCTCCGTTTCCACACGCAGACCGCGGGTTCGACATTGACAGCGCAGCAGCCGGACAACAATATTGTCCGCGTGGCGATTCAGACGCTCGCGGCGGTTCTTGGCGGAACTCAAAGCCTGCACACAAATTCCCGCGACGAGGCGCTCTCGCTGCCCAACGAAGACTCTGTCCGAATCGCCCTGAGAACACAGCAGATAGTCGCCGAGGAATCGGGCGTCGCGAACACTATCGACCCGCTGGGCGGATCGTTTTATATCGAGAGTTTGACGGATAAGATCGAAAAGGAGGCGTTCGAGTATATCGACCGTATCGATGATTTGGGCGGGATGGTTCGCGCTATCGAGAGCGGATTTGTCCAGAAAGAGATACAGAACAGCGCCTACGAATATCAGAGGAGTATCGAAAAGGGGCGGCGGGTCGTTGTCGGTGTGAACAAATATCGGATCGAAGAGGGGCCAATCGAGGGGCTGCTGAGGGTCGATCCGGGTATCCGCAAAAAGCAAATAGAAAGACTCGAGGCCCTCAAATCGAGACGCGACAACGAGAAGGTCGAAAAACTTCTCGGCAAAATCGAGAGCGCGGCTCGCACCGAAGAAAATCTCATGCCGCCAATCCTGAACGCCGTCCGCGAATACGCGACTATCGGCGAGATAAGCGATGTTTTACGAAAAATTTTCGGGGAATACAAGGAACAGGTCATTCTTTGAGGTGATATCATGAAAAACCATGTGAGAATATTAGTTGCAAAGCCCGGCCTCGACGGCCACGACAGGGGCGCGAAATTTGTCGCAAAGGCCCTGCGGGACGCCGGTTACGAAGTGATATACACCGGAATCCGCCAGACACCGGAGAGTATTGTGGAGACCGCGATTCAGGAGGATGTCGATTTTATCGGCCTGTCGCTGCTTTCCGGCGCGCACAACATATCTTTCCCGAAGGTTACGAAACTGCTGAAGGAGAAGGACGCCGACGATATTATTGTTTTCGGAGGCGGGATAATCCCCGATGAAGATATACCTTTTCTCAGGGAGAAGGGCGTTAAGGCGATTTTCGGCCCCGGCACTAAAGTGCAGACGATAGTCGATTTTATCGAGAGCGAAATGAAGGATAGAGAGCCGCGATAAAATGCTTTCGCCACTTGCAGAAAGAATTATTTCTAATGATTATCGCGGGGTCGCGCGCGGAATAACGACTGTCGAGCGTGGCGGCGAAGAGGCTATCGATCTTCTCGGCGAGATATATAACTCCGGATCGAGCCGGATAATCGGTTTTACCGGCCCGCCGGGCGCCGGAAAAAGCTCTTTGATAGACCGCATGCTCGATGAGTTCAAGGGACATTTCGAGAGGATTGCCGTTCTCGCTATCGACCCCAGTTCGCCGTTCACCGGCGGCGCGATCCTCGGCGACCGAATACGAATGCAGAGGCACGCGACGGATTCCCGGATATTTATCCGCAGTATGGCCTCCCGCGGTCATCTCGGGGGAATATCCGCCGCCACAAAGGACGCGGTCAAAATTCTCGAGGCTGGCGGATTCGATCTAATAATTGTCGAGACTGTCGGTATTGGCCAGGCGGAAGTCGAGATTATCGGCCTTGCCGACACCACTGTTCTTGTGGAGGTGCCGGGACTCGGAGACGATATTCAGGTAATGAAATCGGGCGTTATGGAGATCGGGGACGTCTTTATAATAAACAAATCGGATATCGACGGCGCGGACAGGCTCCATCGTTATATTCAGGCGATGATCGCCGATAACTACCGCAATTCGGTTTATTTGCCGCCCGTGATAG
>DAOWNU010000190.1 GCA_030642425.1 bacterium
AAATGACGACCTCGGAAATCGATTTGGAAGGTTTTTCTTGTTCCAACAGTCTCCGTTGGAACATTTTCTTCGATGCTCTGCGTCATCTTCCCCTCTCTCGACGCGGAGCGTCCCCAAAAACATTACACCGCAGAGCGGAGAAACGAGAGTCAAGCTTAAATACACTGTCATTGCGACGTTTCGCTCGCAATGACACATGTTTTCTCATTAATAATGAAAATAGGCAATCTCTAATAAATGTATTGCTTGTTCCGTCTGTTGTGATTATTATATATTTATACATATTATAGAAAAGGAAATGTCATGCGCATACCGATAATTATATTAGCAATAACCCTCGCGGTCGCCGCAGTTTTCGCCCAGCCCGCGATAGAGGTGGTTCCGGAAATTCTGGAGAGCGATACAATGTTTCTTGGCACAACACACTGTTATGGACACATATTCGATCCTATCTTTATCAAAAATACCGGCGCGATTCCTGTCGAGCTTGGGTTATCGGGATGTTTCGATTACAGGCATCTGGATACTATCGGCCATTACGGCGATACTGTCCTTGTGTCGGCGCATTTTTGCGATTCATCCGGCTTTCCCTGGTGGTGCGGCGCGCCGTTCGATATCGTCGCAGCGGAGCCGAGATTTTGGAGCGACGGTTATTACGGACCGCTCGGTATAACTCTTTTCCCCGGAGACTCGGTTTTCTTAATGTTCACTGTTTCAGCGCATTACTGTCGTTTTTATCCATTTTCCGACACAGTGCGTATTTCAATTTATGGCCGAAATGGCGCTGAAATCGATACCACAATAGTAAAACGGGAGATATTTTTCATGGGTTACGGAGGTCCAGCCCCTCCGGACAGCGTTGGAATCGACTCTATTTGCGCAACTCCGGGGAGCGAGAAAGTTTTTATCTCCATCTGTGGATTCGAACCGTGGATGTTGTGCGCTGATTTTTTCCATGTCTATCGCGACACCGTCGCATTATTATTCGGCTCTCAACTCGACTCGAACAGACTTATTCCCGAAAGGGGATACACAAGCACCTTTGTCGATAGCTTCATCGACACTTTTTGGTGCGATTATTTCGATTCGAGCAAGGGTATATGCGACACGCTCGTGAACCTGTTCTATGCTCTAACATCGATCGATACCGGTTCTTCCTCGCCGGACGGATTTTCCGAATCGCCGGTTCCGAGCTGGTGCTTTTGCGAATACGATCAGGCGCTCGGAACTTCCTCGCCATACGGCGCACAGAACCTTATCTCGATCCCATGCCTCCATGAAGAGTATCGGAACGCCTCCGACCTCGAAGCCCTCGGCGTTTGTCAAGTTCTCGAGTGGGAACCGTTCGGCCAAAGCTGGACTACTGTCGGATACAAATTAGATCCGCTCGGATGGATCGTGGACGGCCCGCTTCAGGTCTCCCATGTTTATTATATCACCGGAACTCACGGTGTTACGCCGGAACTGTTTTCAACCTACGAGCCGGGGATTATTCCATCGACCGACTCTGTATTCACGATTAATTCCAACGTATTCGGCGAAAGAAATATAATAATGCTGCCCTTCAAGACAGCTTTGATAGAGGACATACACGACGCGATAACGCTCGCGGCCTCTATCGAAGCCGCAGGTGGCAGTTTATATCTGGTAAAGGCCTGGGATAATACATCACAGACCTGGGTAACGGTCGGTTATAAACATCCGATATATGGATGGATCATAAATCTTCATATCAGGCCGGGAATGCCCTACCAAATATGGGTAAATACATCCTCGCCCATCAACTGGCCGATTATGTAACAAATAAATAAAGTCGAATAGATAGCAAAGGAGAAACGATATGAAAACCACGATATTACTGTTATTGGCGACAATCCTGATAGGGAGCGCATTTGCGGAACCGGGCGAGGCTCTGGACGCCTGCAACTGCAAAATATTCCCTATCTACATATTCAACGATCCCGATGGGACGGGCGGCGTTTTAACAGCGCCGTTTAACACCGGCGATACGATAAATACGGGCTGCCCGGAAGACCTTTACACAAGCAGCTCCCCGGACACAACATGGCAGATACACTATCCGGACACACTGCCGTTTTCGAGTATCTACAACAGATTGGTAACGTTATATGGCCTAGAGGATTACTTGATTCCCGGCGATTCTTGTTGGAATACCGCTGGTATACCAGACTCTGTATCGATCCCACCGGGATACGATCCTACTTGTTGTTTTTTGGGAATATATGCTAAGGCCCGCATGTTCGATGTTGCATCCGACGAGTATTCCCCGTGGATCGATGTGAACACCACGAACGGAATAGGTGTCGTTTCAAGCCCGCCATATCTTCTCATTCTTATCAATACCGGAAATTTCAAGTCACGCGATCTGAGCGACAATATGCAGTTCGACTGTTGCGACGGCGATTCGTTATTTGTCTATGTGTGGGACTGTTATGACGAGATTCATATGGGGATATTGTATTACGAGTTCGCAATTCTTGCGCGATTATTCGCGAACGCCGGGGAAATCGACCGGGGCGATACGATAGTATTAAATGGTTTATATATGTCAATCGACGAGGGAGATAATTTCCCGAAAGAATACGTCCTCGAACAGAATACGCCGAACCCGTTCAACGCGCGCACCACAATCCGATATGCCCTCCCGGAAAATGCCGCGGTCGAGATCGAGATAACGAACGTTCTCGGGAACAGGGTCAGGACGCTTATCGACGGGTATCAAACCGCCGGACACAAGAGTGTTGTCTGGGACGGCCTCGACGATTCCAAAAACCCGCTTCCCGGCGGGGTTTATTTCTACACTGTCCGCGCCAACGATTTCACCGCGAGAAGGCGCGCAATATTAATGAAATAAAGAAGGGCCTTGCAACCGTGAGAAACACAGCTGGTTTCCGCCCGTTTTCACTAACAAATGAAGAACGAAAAAAATAATATTATAGAAGTCGAGAACCTGACCAAAATTTTCAGCGATATTATCGCCGTCAATAGTATCTCCTTCGGCGTCGAGAAAGACGAGATATTTGGCTTCCTCGGCCCCAACGGTGCCGGTAAAACGACCACGATAAGAATGCTTACCGGCTTGTTGACTCCCGATTCCGGTAACGTATTAATAGACGATATCGATATCGCCAAAGACCCGATTTCCGCGAAAATGAAGTTCGGCGTGATTCCCGAAATGGGCAATATCTATGTCGATCTGACCGCTAAACAGAACGTTGTCCTCGCTGGTTGTTTCTACGGTATCCCACGAAAGGAACTCGATAAAAAAGCGGACGAACTCCTCGACCGTTTCAAACTTCTCGACCGTCGAAATGACCCGGTCAAAACCTTCTCGAAAGGGATGAAACAGCGCGTAAATATCGCAAGCGCGATAGTCCATAACCCGGAGATTCTCTTTCTCGACGAACCGACCTCCGGCCTCGATGTCCAGAGCCAACGCCTGATAAAGGAAATTATCATCGAGATGAACGAAAAGGGCACGACCGTGTTTTTAACCACACACAATATCGAAGAGGCCAACGTCCTCTGCGAGAGAGTCGCTATAATCAACGATGGCCGGATAGCGTGTATCGACACCCCCGAAAGGCTGAAACGGACTTTCGAGAAAATACAGACGGTCGAGGTCGCTTTCGATAGGCCGGTCGATATCGAGCCGATAAGAGCGAAGGAGTTCGTCGGGGATATCCAGAAACTCGGCGGTAAATTCAAAATCCATACCGACGCCCCGGATTCTGTTATAAAATACCTATCCGATTTCGCCCGTGAGCGCGGCCTTGTTTTTACATCCATAAACCTGCTCGGCGCCAGCCTCGAAGACGCATTCGTCAGACTTATCGAGGAGGCCGACGATGAAAACTAACATACTGCCACGCCAATTCCTCAGGGGCGTCCGTGTCGTTACCGAGAAGAATATTCGTATTTATTATACGAAAGCACCGGTCTTGATATTTGGCCTGCTATTTCCGCTATTCCTTTTCCTCGCTTTCTATATCGGGAAAAAACTCGATATGTTCGTTTTCTTCCCCGGGCTTCTGGCGATGTCGCTTTTCTTTACATCGTCGTCGATCGGGCCGCTGATAACACCGTGGGAGAAGCAAGCCGGAACCTTCGAGAGATTGCTATCGTTCCCGGTTAGCATCAATACGATAATTTTCGGAGATATCGTCGCCGGGATGCTTTTCGGTTTGGTGATTAATGTCTTCGTATTAGTCGCAGGGATGTTATTTCTCGGTTATAGCTGTAATATTCCCGTTCTTTTTCTGGGGATGATAATCGCTTCGTTCTGTTTCTCGTCGTTCGGTGTGCTTCTGGCATCTCCGGCTGCACGCTCGCCGTCGCATATTATGATGTTCTCCAGCCTTATCCGTTTCCCGCTAATATTTATCAGCGGCATTTTTGTCCCGATATCCGAATTGAAGGGTTTTGCAAGGATACTATCGTATTTTTCGCCGATAACCTATTTCGTGGACATCGCCAACACCGGATTGAGGAGGATTTCCTTTATTCCGGCTATTGTGGATTTTGCAGCCCTGTTGGTTTTTAGTATAGTTTTTATAACTTTGTCGAATAGATTCCATAAGAGAAATCTTATAAAGGGACTCTGACGGGCTAACCCGCATATTTCACAAATTCCACCCGAGCAATTATTGTAGATTATGGAAAGTGCTCCTATGTTATTGAAATAAGGGTTCAAGGGGTTGAGGATTCAAGGGGTCAAGGGGAATACAAAAACACTCGAGCCCTCGAATCCTTGATCCCTATTTCCATTTATATCGAAAATTTCCACGCGGGAGGGTCTGATACCAAATTCACATTGACAAATAACATATAATGATTATCTTCTTCGGTAAGTCAATT
>DAOWNU010000057.1 GCA_030642425.1 bacterium
ATCCTCGTATTTCACCCCGTATTCCCGCGCGTATCGTTTGGCGATCATCTTGATATTCAACGAGTGCGCCAGTGAGATACGCGGCACCTCTTTCATGCCGGAGATATATGCAACGTCGCCGAACTCATCGACACTGACCGGATCGACGATATATGCGGGGATTTTCAGGGGGGTTGCGATCTCTTCGGCCAAAAGACAGCCGATATTCGAGATATGGTCCGCCTGCACGCGCCCATGTTTGACATCGGATATCATCGCCGTGTTGACGAGATATGTTCCCGAGACGAGCGGTTTGAACGGCCCACCTCTTCCGACAACAGCTTCGAGCGCCTTAAGCTCGATATTGTGTTTTTGCAGGGCTTCGCGGATTGTTTTTGCGCGGAAATCGTATTGGTCGTAAGTGTGCTCGAATTCTGCAAGTTCACCGGCTTCGTGGCGGATCGATTCGACAAAGATGGGCTTATCGCCGTCATAGACAGCGACCTTTGTGGAAGTTGCCCCGGGGTTAATTGCGAGTATCAGCATATTCTCTCCTTTGTTAGAGAAATAAATTTCCCTAAATATAAGCTCTTATTTTATTGTTGCAAGAGGATATTTCACAAAAGTAAGTTCTGCGACTATTATCTGTCATTCTCTACGGGCCATACGGCTCGTAGAGAATCCAGAGGTGTGGTGCGGAGAGGCAATAGTGCCGACTTACGGCCCTTCCACGGCGCGGGAGTGAATATTCTGAAGCAGGCCGATAATCGCTAACGATGTTATCAGACTCGTCCCGCCGAGCGATATAAATGGCAACGGCAGGCCGGTAACCGGCATAATCCCTGTAACCATCCCGATATTGACGAATGCGCCGAAAAAGAGCACCGCGCCGCAGCCTATCGCAAGAATGCGGGCATAAAGGTTGCGGGCATCGTCGGCGATACGGATAATGCGATAGAACAAAATCAGATACAGGATGAGGACTATCGAACATCCCACGAAACCGAACTGCTCGCCTAGCACCGCGAAAATGAAATCGGTGTGCCGCGCGGGCAGGAACGCGAGATTAACCTGAGTCCCTTCGAGGAAACCTTTGCCCCAGAAACAACCGCTGCCAATCGCGATTTTGCTCTGGATTATCTGATACCCCGCGCCGAACGGGTCGCGGCCCGGATCGAGGAAGACGAGGATGCGCTCTTTTTGATACTCGCGGATACTCCCCCAAATCGCGGGCGTGAAAATGCCGATTAGCAAATTGGCGATAGCGACCGGCGCGAACACGATAAGGCGCGCTTTTGAATAATATAAGATCGCAAGAAGCAATATGAAATATATTGCCCACGGGATCCAATGCACAGCCGAGACGAGCGACAGGAATGGGCTTGCGAGCAGAAAAAGTGTCAGTTCGGGCATGCCCGCCGTGTAAAGCGAGGCCACGAGTATCGCGGTGAAAACCATCGCGGTCCCGAGATCGGGCTGTCCCATAACTATCGCGAATGGGACGGCGGTCAGGACTATCGCCCCGATAACGATTTTTGGGTTTGCTATCTCCTTTTTACGGTCGTAGAGATAGCGCCCCATTGTAAAAACCATCGCCAGCTTTGCGAACTCGGAGGGCTGAAACCCGATCGGGCCTATCGAAATCCAACGTTTGACATCGCCCCCCTGAAGCAGGACAAAAATTAGTATTATAAGCGTCAGGGCGTAGTATATCCACCCGAGGGAATAGTGAATACGCAGCGGGATTTTCCACATAACGAACATGAATACGACGCCCACGAAGAGGTATATCAACTGCCTGCTCCATGCTTTCCCGGTGGGTAAGGCCGAGTAGATAAGCAGAATCCCTATCGAGGCGAGGGCCAGTGCAACGATAAGCAATGTCCAATCTATCTTGCGGCTCACAATGCCCTCGGTTCGTAAATATTCAGGAAATACCAGATAAAATCGCGCGGCAGATGCGCCCACGCGCCACCCGATCCGCCTTGCTCGACAAGAAGCAGAACCATTATCCTCGGGTCTTCGGCGGGAGCGAAACATGTGAACCACGCGTGGTCTTCGCCGTGGGGATTCTGCGCCGTGCCGGTTTTCCCCGCGATAACGACATCGGGCAGTTGCGCCCAAACACCCGTGCCGAGCGGCGAATTGACGGCTTCTATCATGCCCTCTACCGAAATTTTCAGGGCCTCTCCGGACGCGGGCAGGCGACCGACTATTTCCTCTTCCACGATGAGCGGCCTGTCCATGGGCGGTCTTATCTCGCTGACAACCCGCGGCCTGTATATCGTGCCGCCGTTCGCAATGGCGGAGAAATACAGCGCGAGCTGGATTGGTGTGACGAGCACCTCCCCCTGGCCGATACAAACATTGAGCAGAACGCCGTTTCCCCATCCGCTTCTGCCGCCGTAGCGTTTATTGTAGTAATCTCGTGTCGGGATAAAACCGGAGGCCTCGGGTGGGATGTCGATTCCGGTTGGCTTGCCAAAACCGCTTTTCAACGCCAGTTTGCTCCATTTGTCGAGGCCGAGATAAAGGGCCAGCTGATAGAAATAAATATCGCAGCTCTGCGCAATTGCCTGCACAAGGTCGATCTCGCCGTGCCCCCTTCGATTCCAGCATTTGAACCAGCGGTCGCCATACCAAACAGTTCCCCGACATGGTTCGAGGCACGTGTTCGCATTGGCGATGCCCTCGTCCACCGCGCCCATGGCGGTTATCATTTTGAATCCCGACGCTGGTGGATATGTGCCCTGTGTCGCCCTGTTCAAAAGCGGATGCATAACCGGATCGCTGAGAAGTTGCCAGATGCTATCCGTTATCGTTCTTGTGAAAAGCTCCAGATTGAAACCGGGGCGGGAGACCATCGCGAGTATCTCGCAATTGCGGGGGTCCATCGCAATAAACACTCCGGCATCCACAGCGGTCATCAGGGTTTCGGCGTAGGATTGGAGGTTCAGGTCGATAGTGGAAACGATATCCGCGCCGGAGACGGCCTGAATACCGGGCCGGTCTTCCACCGGACCGATCACTTCGCCCGTAACGCGGACTTCCAGATATTCGGCGCCGTCCTTGCCCCTAAGAAACCAATCGTAGGCCTTCTCGATACCGAGTTTGCCCACAAGGTCTCCGGCCTTGTATCCTTTCTGATAGAGCGCGCGCAGTTCGGGGATGCTTATTTCGCCGATATACCCGATAGTATGTGCCGCGTGGCTTTTCAAGGGATAGATACGCACCGGATCGACCTGATATATAACGCCGGGGAAATCGAGCAGATGTTCCTGCAGGTAGCTGACCGTCTCGAAATCGACCTGCCTTTTGATGGGCACGGGGGAATATCGAGTAATACCGCCCTTTGTAAGTGCCCTGTCTATATTTTCCTTCTCCACATTCAGAAGCTTATGCAATCTCGATATTATTTCGGGAGTGGGGCGAAACTCGAATGGAATCAGGCTTATCGTGTAGGTTGGGCGATTATCGACGAGAATCCGTCCCTGCCGGTCGAGAATCCTTCCCCTCGGCGCCCTCAAGGGCACAATCCGTATCCGGTTGTTCTCGCTCAGGCGATAATAATACTCGCCTTTGACTATCTGGAGCTTGAATAAATTTCCAAAAAGGAGCAGAAAAACCGCGCAGACGACAACGAACATATTCCGGTTTGACCTTATTGCGAACCGCTGCGATTTCATGCTTTTCTCGAAAATGCCCTAAACATTATGCTCTTCCACGGCGCGGGGGACGAATATGCCGAGTTTCATGGCGATCCACAGCAGAAGCAGGCCGACCAGCCCGGTGATTATCGAGGAGGGCAGATCGTAACGCAGGAAAGACCATGCAAATTGGGTCGCATAGGGGCTGAAAAGTCGAAAGATGAGGTGATCTATCAGGGAGAGGAGCAGGATCGTCGCCGCGAGCAACGTCGGCTGTTCGAGGTTCATGGAGTCGAGGATGATTCCCAATACAAAGAGCGCGGTGGATTTTGCGACAATATGCCCGCCCATCGCGGCGGCGTCGAAGCTGTCCAGCGCGAGGCCGGCTATCGCGGCCCATATTATAGCCTCGCCCCTGCCGACTCCAGTCGCGATAACTATCAGGACGAGCAGAACGATATCCAGGTCCCAAGCAAGGCCGGGAATCGGCGCGGCGATAGAGATTTGCAGGCCCACGGCGAGATATATTATTATAAGGAAAAGCAGGCGCTTGATCATTTTTCGCCCCCCGTAGAATCTGAATAGACGCTGTCCTCGAGGCCGCCAGCCATGCCGGTGAACAGAATGAATACTTCCTCCGGCGTGGATATTCTTGCCGACGGCGCTATCTCCACGCCGCAGAAAAGCCCGCTCTGGGGCTTCACCACCCTGCTAATTGTGCCGATTTTCAGACCCTTCGGAAAAACGCCCCCGAGTCCCGATGAGACGATCGGGTCGCCGCCCCGGACATCGGCGGTAACCGGAACGTTTTCCATTCTCAATGCGCCACCGCCCGCAGAAGATACTATCCCCTGAACCCTGCTGCGGGCATCGAGTGCGCTGATCTTCAAATTCGGATCGGTAATCAACTGGATCAGGCTGTTTTTCTCGCTGACACTCACGACCTTCCCGATAACGCCGGATTCGTCGATTACCGGCAGTCCAATAATAACGCCCCTGTCGGTTCCCACGCTCACGAGAATGGAACTCGGCATTCTCGGCGTTCCCCGCCCCACCACCTCCGCCAAGATCGTGTAGTATTCCAGCCGGAAGGAAAAATCGAGCGCCTCGCGCAGGCGGGTATTTTCGCGCTCCGCCTCTTTTAGGGCCTCGACCTTCAGACGGGCAATAATAAGTTCCTCTTTCAGGCGGAGATTTTCCGCGCGGTGCTCTTTTAAAATGTGATACGAACTGCTGATAAGCGAGAACGGACGGTAGGCCTTGTTCGTCAACGCCCGCGAAATTCCCGATTTTATCTCGAAAGAAGACTGCGAAAGGAGAATTCCCACGAGCAATGTGAGAAGCCATGCCGAGATTCGAGAATGGCGTTTTATGAATTCAAAAAGGGATATCATCGCATTCGTTATCGACTAAATGGGAAAAGATAAAACTATTGTATAAGTATGGGAATGGCTTTTAAAAACTCAAGCGAAAGCACAACCACCGGTTACTCGCGATGAACGATCTCCCTGTCTTTATCTATCAGGTCGAGAACCTCCTGAGGGAAAGTTGCGTTCAAAAGGAAATCCCTGTTCCTCTTATCCGCCAATATTTTGGACAACTCCTCGAGAGCGTTTATGTGCGTGTTTATCGACGTTTCCGGCACCACTATCGCGAAAAAAAGGTGAACCGGCTTCCCGTCCAGAGAGTCGAAATCAATCCCTTTTTCGCTCCGGCCAAAGGCAATAACCATGCCTTGGACGCCTTTTACGCGCGCGTGCGGAAGCGCGATACCGAAGCCCATACCTGTCGAGGCGGTTTTTTCTCTCGCCAACAGAGCGGTGAGCATAGCCTCCTTGTTCTTGATCTTTTCGGAGTTATTCAGAAGGTCGGCAAGCTCCTTCAGAATATCTTTCTTAGTTTCGGAGCAAAGCTCCAGTTCAATAAGATTTGTGCCACAAAATAAAGACAGATTCATGTGAACCCTTTCTTTTATTGTGAACTTAGTAGCTTTCGGCTTCGTCGATCAGCATTATAGGGATGTCGTTTAAAACTCCGTATTTCAATCGACACGTTTCACATATAATTTTATTCTCTTCTTTGGAATACACAATCTTGCCCTTGCATTTTGGGCAAACCAATATTTCGAGCAGTTTTTCGTCGAGCATATCGCCTATCCTTCTGTGAAAACCCCCATGCTCCTGTATTTTTTGAGCCTCATTTTGAGGAGCTTGTCGGGGTCTATTAATGTAAGTCTGTCCAATTCTTTTATTATTTCCCGTCCGAGCATATCCTCTGCCGCGACCGGGTCCGAATGCGCGCCGCCCGCAGGTTCCGGCACGATTCTGTCTATCATTCCGAGTTCGAGAATGTCCGGCGCGGAGATTTTAAGAGCCTCGGATGCCTTTTCCGCCTGAGCGCGGTCCCTCCATAGAATCGCCGCGCAGCCTTCGGGGGATATGACCGAATACCACGCATTTTCCAGCATGAGAATAACATCTCCGACACCTATACCGAGAGCGCCCCCGGATGCCCCTTCGCCGATTATCGAGATAATTATCGGGACGCGGATCCTGCCCATCTCGAAGATGTTTCTCGCAATCGCCTCCGCTTGACCTCTTTCCTCCGCCTGTATCCCCGGGTATGCGCCGGGAGTGTCGATAAATATTAGTATGGGACAATGAAATTTTTCTGCCAGGCGAAAAAGCCTGAGCGCTTTGCGATAGCCTTCGGGATGCATCATCCCGAAATTGCGCATTATATTCTGCTTCGTATCCCTGCCCTTCTGCGGTCCAACAACCATAACCTTATGTTTGCCCATCCGGGCAAAACCGCCAACAATAGCCGGATCGTCGCGAAAACCGCGGTCGCCGTGCAGCTCGATGAAATCCTCCATCAAACGCTCGATATAGTCGAGTGTATAAGGCCTTCTCGGGTGTCTCGCAACCTGGACGCGGTCCCATCGGGATAGATTGCCGAATATCTCCGAACGTTTTTTCTCGAGTTCCTCTTTGAGGGCCTTTATCGCCGGGAGCAATTCAGTTTCGCCGGACGCGACTTTGGCCTCCAGATCTTTAATCTCCTGTTCGAGACCGATGAGAGGACGTTCGAAACCTAAATGGTATGTTTGTGAACTCAAATCTTCTCCTTCTTTTTAACATAAGTTGCCAACAGGAACATTGCAACAGAAAAAGCGAGCATCAGCAAAATGAGAGAAATTATCATCAGCCGCTGTTCCCCGCAGGCGAACCCGACGGCGACGGTCGCGAATAGCAGGCTGATGGCGTAGAAAATCCAGTCCACAACCCGCGCGGGCAGCCCCAGGGACAACAGAACATGATGCAGATGTTCCGTGTCACGCAGATAGACCTTTCGTTTTTTTGCGGCGCGCCGAAATACGGTAATCAACATCTCCAGCACGGGAAGACCAAGTGCGAGAATAGGAACAAATAGCACCATCATCGCCGAGGCCTTCACCGGCTGGACAATGCTCGAAGCCGCGATTATAAACCCGAGGGCATAAGCGCCGTTATTTCCTAATATAATACGTGCGGGCGGATAATTAAAGTGTAAAAATGCTAAAGTTGCACCAAAAACCGAGGCCATAATAACCGCAAGAAACGGGAAGCCTTCGTATGCCCCGATCGTGAAAAGGGCAAAGCCGGCTATTGCAATAACGCCGGGCGCGAGACCGTCGAGACCGTCGATCATGTTCACCGCGTTCGTTATGCCCACGATCCAGAGCACTGTAACCGGCACCGACAGAAAACCAAGCTCGAATGCAGTGTTGAAGGGATTTGTTATTTTAACAATCTTCACTTCGAACGCCACAACCACGAGCGCCGCAATTATTTGGAGTGCAAATTTTATTCCCGGCGAGAGCTGCCTGCGGTCGTCAACAAATCCGAGGACGGCAATAATAATCGTTCCGGCGCCGATCCCGATCGCGGCTTTGGCATAGCCGGCGATAATGTCCGGCAGCAGAATAACCGCACTTGCAATTCCGATCCCAATAGCGATTATCACCGGAATGCCGCCGATATCCGGCACCGCCGGTCGGGTTATCTCGGGATCGAGAGCCGCCGATGTCGTTCCTAACCTTTTGCCGAGCCTTATAGCCGGCGGGCTAAAGAGCAGACAGGCCAAAAACGCGGCCACGGCAGATAGGATATATGTATAAAAAAACACTTATTCCGATCTGGTTCCCTTTTTGGGGTTAAGCTTCCTAAATAACCACCAGATAACAAAATGCGACACAAACCCAATCCCGAGAAGCCAATTTAATGGGTTAAATTTATTATAATGCTTATTAAAATAGCGATACAGACTTCTGTGGTGCCACCAGTATGACCTTACCGGCCTTATCGATGTCGAAACGGCGCCGGTATGTAATATTTTTGCTCGTGGGACATAAACCACTCTCCAGCCGGAATCCACCATCCGCCGGGATAAATCGACGTCCTCGACATAGAAAAAGAATCTTTCGTCCAGAAGACCGATCTCCCGCAGCGCTTCACGTTTTATAAACATAAAGCCGCCCGCTATTGCATCGACATCGGTGATCGCCTCCGGAACTCTGCGATATTTATTGAAGTTTTTTTTGAACGATTTAAACGACGTGAGAAGAGATTGTTTCGAGAACAACAGGTTTGAATAGCTCGGGAAATGCTGGCACGAGGTCTGGGGTTCACCGTCGTTGCCAATTAGGGCCCCACCCGCTATTCCGACTTTTGGGTTCCTTTCGAGGAAATCGAGCATTATATCGAGGGATTGATCGACCAGCAATGTGTCCGAGTTCAGCAAAAGGACGATTTCCCCGTCGGTTATGCGGATTCCCTGATTGCAAGCCGCGGCGAATCCCCGATTGCGTGCGTTCCTTATCAGCCTGACCTGCGGAAATTCTTTTTCGATGCCGGCCGCGCTTCCGTCTGTGCTGGCGTTATCGATAACTACCGTCTCCATCTCCGCTATCGTGGGGGCATGTTCAAGTAAAGATCGCAGGCATTTCAGGGTCGTTTCTTTAGTATTATACGAAAGCAGGACAACGGAGAGCTTGCAAATCGATTGCAAAAACTGCGATTTTGTTTTTGGATACAAAGCGGCTAAATTTTTCTGTTCCATTGGTAGCGTTGCGTTAAATGGGTCTATTTTATAGTTC
>DAOWNU010000112.1 GCA_030642425.1 bacterium
AATCGCGAACTCGAACCTCGTCGGCAAATGGGCAAACTGGGAGCATTTCCACGAGCTGGAGAAAAAGGGCCTCATGATGTTCGGCCAGATGACTGCGGGCAGCTGGATTTATATCGGCACGCAGGGCATTTTGCAGGGGACTTACGAGTGTTTCGCTGCGGCGGGGCGCAAGGTTTTTGGCAGCGACGACTTGGCCGGCAAGCTCATCGTATCCGGCGGTTGCGGTGGGATGTCCGGCGCGCAGCCGCTCGCGGCGACGATGTGCAACGCGACATTCCTCGCAGCAGAGGTCGATGAAGCTCACGCGCAAAAGCGCATCGACACGAAATATCTCGACGAAATAATTGAAGACCTCGACGCCGCAATCGACCGCGCGATCGATTATAAAAATCGCAAGATCGGCAAGAGCATCGTCTGGGTCGGCAATCGGGTCGATCTCCTGCAACGACTCATCGACCGCAATATTACGCCGGATATACTCACCGACCAAACCTCTGCGCACGACCCGCTCGAGGGCTACGTCCCCGACGAAATCACGTTGAAGGAGGCGCTCGAACTTCGCGAGACCGATCCCGAGGAGTATCAGCGCCGCTCATACGTGACCATGGCGAAGCATGTTCGCCAGATGATTACGCTTCAGAACCGCGGCGCGGAGACCTTCGATTATGGCAACAACCTTCGCGGCAACGCCGTCGCCGGCGGGAATATCACCGATGCCGAGGCCCGCAACGCCGACGGGACGTGGAAATATCCCGGATTCGTCCCGGCCTATATTCGACCGCTGTTTTGCGAGGGCCAGGGGCCGTTCCGCTGGTGCGCCCTTTCCGGCGACCCGCAGGACATCTACACCATCGACGACGAACTCATGAAGTTGTTCCCGGACAAGCCGTATCTCCATCGCTGGCTGAAGTTGGCGAAGGAGCGCGTCGCATTTCAAGGGCTGCCGTGCCGGATTTGCTGGCTCGGCTACGGCGAGCGCGACAGGGCGGGCCTGATGTTCAACCGCCTCGTCCGCGAGGGCAAAGTGAGCGCGCCGATAGTCATTGGCCGCGACCATCTCGATTGCGGCAGCGTGGCCTCGCCGAACCGCGAGACCGAGGCGATGCGCGACGGCACCGACGCGGTCGCCGACTGGCCGCTGCTGAATTTCGCACTCAACGCCGTCTCCGGCGCGAGCTGGGTATCGTTCCATCACGGCGGTGGAGTCGGAATGGGATATTCGCTGCACGCGGGGCAGGTAATAGTCTGCGACGGCACCGAGGAGATGGACGAACGCCTAAAACGCGTCCTGACCAACGACCCCGGCACGGGAATAATGCGCCACGCCGACGCCGGATACGAAAAAGCAATCGAGGTCGCAAAGGAAAAGGGCGTGAAGATTCCGATGAAAAAATGAGGAGAAAATATGAGTAGCGACGGCAAATTGAGACACGTTGGGAAAATCGAGACAGATAATGCAGTCATAGTGATCATTATACCGCTTATGGATTCTGAAATTAATTGCTATACTTGTAAGTCTTCTCGCTTTCATACTTACAAAAAAGATGACATCGTAACTTTCGAGATTTTGAATGCACAAAAAGGGTCCGCAATTAATGTGCGTTTGATAAGTGATGAAAACGATTTAAATGTATTAATAAGGGCATTCTCATCTGGAGAAAAGGAATACTCCGAATCAGTAGAAACACGCCTTAATGAAATGCTTGATAATTATTCTATCGATGGTTTTATAAAAATACTATTGGACAACATAGAATTAATAGTAAATCACTCAAAACTCCTCGAACTGAAAAGAGCGATGGATATTCTTGAGCCTGAAGCGAAAAGCCTTAGGGCTAAACTTAACTATCAAACAAGCCTACTTCTTTACGGAAAAGCGGAGAATCTCAAAAGCTTCGAGGACGAAATCCTTGAAAGAAATTTACACAAAGTAAATGGGTGGACAAGTTTTTGTAAGAGTAATAAGGCAAAGATGAAATATGGAGGGAAACTCTATAAAGTAATGCCTAAAACAGTGAAGAATGAAATTATTGAAAGACATTTTAAAACCTTTTTCTCGCAATTAGATAAGTTTCGGAATCAAGAACCTGAATATATAACTTCCTACACGCCCGAAGAAATCCGATCCGATGAAAACACACAGGATATTCGTCTGGCTAAGTCTTGGATATATCCTGGTGTAGATGAGTCAAATAAAGGCGCTTCTGAAGCAAAGATGCGCTCGGCAAGATGGGCTGAGAAAGTTGCAAAGAAATTTTATGAATCACTTCATTTTAATGTTGAAGATATTGCAATAACTCAGTTGAATGAAGACCTCAAACAGGAAGAGTGGAAAAAATGTGACCTAAGACTGAGACTACTTGATGTAGAAATTTCTATAGATGTTAAGAATGCAAGGCGACAAGCGAATGGCCCACGGACAAGATATAGTGAATACTGTGTTCCCGAATTCAAGAAGGGTTGCAACAATACTGATGTCAAAATTGCAGGGGTTTTCTCCCCATATATTAAGAAAAAAGAAATGGACAGTGGCAACCTTGCGACTAAAGATGATATTGTATTCTTAGGAGAGACGGATATCAGTCGCATTAATGAATTGGAGAAGGCTTTTGAGAGCGATGAAATGAAAATAGAAATCAGGGGTAAAAGCGAAGAAAAAGGAAATGTAATTCCACCTTGGGTATTTGAATATCCAGAAAAATTCTATGAAGAGCAAAGAAAAGTAAGAAATAAGTTAAAAGAATTTTGTAATTCGCAGGATATGGAATATCCAGACCTGAAGGAGCTTGAGGAATTAGACAAGAACCCAATACCTGCTTTTCTTGTGTGCGGCATACCGTTACCAAGTCAGTGGAAAAATGCTCTTTCAGAAGAACAACAAAAATTTGTTGATAAACTCTTGCATAAAAAAAAGGAGTTTAATAGAATTTCGCTTCCAATCCTCTTTTTGTCTTTACTCACTCATTTTATTGAAATGGTTTCCAGTGATTGCAAAGATTACGACCCCAATCTTTATAGACAATTAATTTTTACGGATAATAAAAAAATGCCCGCAGGTTTCTATGACCCCCTGGAAATAATTTCAAGCTTCATCGAAACTACTTCTGTTTTATGGAAAAAAGATAGTATTAGATTTCATGAATTTGAATCTTTTAGATTTCTTGGGCTAGGTCTGCTTACAGGAAAAAGGAAAGGCGAAGATAAAACTATTTTGGCCTATTGCGGGGGAAAAGACCCAAAGAGGAATAACGCTAAATGCGGAAAATATCCGCTTATTAAAGGAAGAGAGAAAACTTGTTCTTGCGGTAAGCTTATCTGCCCCGAATGCAGATTCTGTTCTGTAAATTGTGAAGAATATAAAAACCGAATTGAAAGCAGTAGAACCCGCAGGGTTCAAGGATAGACGAAGAATGTCTGTCCTACCAAACGAAATGACAGATAATAACAAATAATTAAAGGAGCGGATTATGTCAGTTAAATCGGCGCGGTCGGCAAGTGAAAAACGTAGTATACAAAGGGGCAAGCGAAGTGGTTTGCGCAAACAGAGCAAGGCCAAGGCTATCCATATTGCGAAGAGGCTGATGAATTCGCTCATCTTGAAAATGGAAAAATGCGGGTTCAACAAGCTTACACTCTCCGGATATTCCGGTGTCTGTCCCGCGACTATCGGAAGGATAATGAAATATCGCAATATTGACACCGTAACTTTCACGGCGGTTATCGGGATGGCCCGCGCGGCGGGTTACAAACTCGAATTGGTGCACCTTTCGCCCGAAGAGGATGAGTATTATAAAGATAGGTGGATCAAGATGAGCGAGGCCGATGAGTTAAAAGGTCAATAATGGGAATTAAAATTCGAGAATACCTATATAGAAATTAAAACTACCTTCATCAGAATTATAATGGAGAATTTAGTAATTAAAACTATCTTCATCAGAATTACAACGAAGAATTTGATAATTAAAACTATATTCATAAATATTAAAACAACCTACTTGGGATTTAACACTTAATATATAGGAATTGCAACTACATTCATAGAAATTACGACGCACTTTTTAAAAAATGCGTCGGAGGAGTAAAATATAGCGTCGGAGAACCGAAATACTGTGTCTGGAGAGTAAAATATAGCTTCGGATGAGTTGGAAATAGTGAATCGGGAGTGAAGAATTGCCGAAGTGAACTTAAAAAGCGCGTGCATCGAGATGAACATTAACGTTGCGCAGCTGGAGCTACGCAACGAGAAAATTGCGGAGCTACGCAGCGAGACAAAGAAAACCCGACCGGATTGCCGATCGGGTTTTTAATCGATTGGTTTGCGATACCCCTCCCCCTCTCCCGCGAGGAAAGGGGGATGATAGTTTCACTGGAGTGGAAAATCGCTATTCCACCTGCTTTATCGCCCAATCGAGGGCATCGACAAGCATCTCCTGCGGCGGTTCGGGGATGAAATCGTTTTTCATCAGGCAGTCGGTCATCCCGCGCGAATATGCGATATCCCTTTCCGCGATCTTATACGCCTCCTCGTGGGTGACGTCGAACCTCGCCACGCCGTCTTTTATCGCCTGCATCGCGACATCCGCGGCCTCGTGCGGGAACACGCCGATCTCATCCATAGTCGGGACGATATTTTCCGGATCGATACCGCGCTTTTCGGCATAATCGGCGAGCGAATGCGCCGCCGCGATAGCCATATTGTCGGTAACTTTCCTCGCGCGGACGAGAAGCGCGCCTTTCAGGATACCGGGGAATCCGAGTGAATTGTTGACCTGATTCGGGAAATCCCCGCGTCCTGTCGCGACAATGAATGCTCCGGCCTCTTTGGCGGCATAAGGATATATCTCCGGCACGGGGTTCGCGCAGGCGAAAACTATCGATTTATCGGCCATCGAGCTTATCCATTCCGGCTTCACAACGTCCGGGCCGGGCCTGGAGAGCGCGATCAGGACGTCCGCGCCTTTGCAGGCCTCGCCGAAATCGTTTATCATGCCGGGATTGGTCGATTCGCACAGTTCCCATTTGCGGTAGAATCTCGGGTCGGCCTCGATATCCGCCCTGTTTTTGTTAAGCGAGCCTTTCGAATCGAAAAGGATGATTTTTTTCGGGTCGCCGCCGGCAGTGATAATTATCCTCGCGATAGTCGCGTTCGATGCTCCCGCGCCGAGCATCGCGATCTTGACATCGCCGATATCTTTGCCGGCCAGTTTGAGAGCGTTGGTAAGTCCGGCGAGAGTCACGCAGGCCGTGCCCTGAGCGTCGTCGTGCCACACCGGAATAATACATTCTTCGCGGAGCGTGTCGAGCACCTTGTAGCAGTTCGGCTGGGAAATATCCTCGAGATTGATCGCGCCGAAACTGTGCTGGCACATCTTCACGAACTCGATAATCTTGTCCGGGTCGTTCTCGCCCTTCTCGTTGCGGCTGTCAATGCAAAGAGGGACAGCGTCCACGCCGCCGAGGTATTTCATGAGGAAGGCTTTGCCCTCCATAACGCCGAGGCCGCCGGGCGGGGTGCAGTTGCCGTCCCCGAGAACGCGCGTCGAGTCGCTCACGACTCCAACGAGATTGCCCCTGTTGGACAGCTCGAACGACGTGTCGTTGTCGTCGCGAATAGTCGTCGAGACTTTCGAGACGCCGGGCGTGTACCAGACATTGAACCAATTGAAACCGAAGACACCGGCCTTCGGCGCAGTCTGGATTTTGCCGCCGTAGAACCTGTGGGTCTTCTCCGCAAGGCGTTTCAGGAAGAGCGTCTGGCCCTTCGCAATCTGCTCCTGCGTGAAATGATCAGGGAAAGCCTTTTTTAGGTTTTCCAGTTTGATGTCGATCTTCAACATTTCGACCTCCTAATATTAGAGATTAAATAATTCAATAGTTCGTAGGGGTCAACCGATGGTTGACCCGTCCGCGAATTAACGCCATCCGTTTTTTCTACGACGGGCGACCCACCGGGTCGCCCCTACGGTTTCCATTTTACATTGCTAATTTTGCATTGCTAATTCTACATTGCTATATGAGTGTTCCTTCGTAGTGCGCGGTCAATTGCTTAGCCTTCACGTGATCCGGAATATAATCCGGTAGAATCATCGGGGAAACCTTTTTCCTATCGATCCCAAATTCTTCGGCTTCCTTATTGTAAGCGACAACGTGATCAAGATTCATCTTCCCGAAATCGACGCCTGCCGCCGCCCGCTCTGCGGCGGAAATACCCGCCCTTCGCCCGAATACGATAATATCGAGCTGCGAATTGCCCATCAGCCTGTTTCTGCCGTGGACCCCGCCGGAAACCTCGCCGGCCATATATAATCCGGGAATCGTCGTCTCGGGTTTCTCGTTTATTTCGATCCCGCCGTTCTGGTAGTGCAGAGTCGGATAGACGAGTATCGGATATTTGCGGGTGTCGGTATTTAATCGAGGGAATTGGCTGAGCATCGGGGGCCGGTTTTTTTCGTATGGTCCCGCGTCCCCCCATTTCTCCGTCCATCGGGGAT
>DAOWNU010000123.1 GCA_030642425.1 bacterium
AATCGATTACGACGGTTCTTTTCTCGATCTCAATAATAAAGCCTGTGAACTACTTGGATATCCAAAGGGAGAGCTTCTCGGAACTCATATAAGCAAATATATTCCCCCGGAAATATATACGAAATACCAAAATCGCTTCGATAAGCTATTCTCAAGGGATTATATGACCTCGGCGAGCATCCATAATCGTGTTGGTGAAATGGTTCCTGTGGAGTTCTCCTTGAATAAAGTGAAGATTGGCGGGGAGAATAGGATTCTTGCAATCGTTCAAGATGTGACCAAGCGCAGAGATCTGGAAAGACAGCTCAGAAAATCGCAACATCTCGAGGCGGTCGGGCAGCTGGCCGGTGGCGTCGCTCACGATTTTAATAATATCCTCACCGCTATTTTTGGTTACACCGATATTCTGAATTACGCTCTGGAGGGGCAGGATGAGCTTCGAGGTTATGTCGACGAGATAGAAAAGGTCGCTAACAAGGCCACGTCGCTGGTGCAGCAGCTTCTTACTTTCAGCAGAAACCAGACGCTCGATCCGGTTATTCTCGATCTTAACGAAGTTGCCGCAGATATGAAAGATATGCTTCAGATGATCGTTGGCGAGAATATCGAGTTCTCTTTTATGCCCGAAAATGACATCCCCCTGATATGCGCCGACAGAGGAGGGATCGAACAGGTGATAATCAACCTTGCGGTCAACGCGCGGGATGCTATGCCCGACGGCGGAAAACTGTCGATAAGCACAAAAGAGGTTACGCTCGGCGAAGTCGATATTGTGGGTCACCCGGAGGCGGCGCCCGGTAGATATTCGATGCTATCGATCTCGGATAACGGAACCGGGATAGCGGATAATATCAGGGATAGAATATTCGATCCGTTTTTCACAACGAGGGAGAAACAGGGCGGAACGGGGCTTGGATTGCCCACCGTGTTCGGTATTGTGAAACAGAGCGGGGGTCACCTTAATATTAAGACGAATGTGGGCGCCGGAACAACTGTCGAAGTATTTCTTCCCGCCGCAAAAGGCGCCGTTTCAGAAAAACCGGAATCGAGTGAAGTCGCTGTTTCCGGCGGATCGGAGACGATTTTGGTGGTCGAGGACGATCCTTCTGTCAGAAAAACGGTAATGACTATTTTAAAGGCCAAAGGGTATAATGTATTCGACGCCTCTAACGGCGCGGATGCTATCAAAAAGGTTGCATTTTCGGAACGGTCTATCGATATGGTTGTAACCGATGTTGTGATGCCGCATCTCAACGGCCACGATCTGGGCGAAAAGCTTCTCGAGGAAATGCCCGATTTAAAAATCCTGTATATCTCCGGCTACAACGATAAGTCTGTTATTCCCAAGAGAACCCAGAAGGGCGGAACCGCTTTTCTCCAGAAACCATTCACCGCCAACGTGCTCACAAGCAAAGTAAGGGAACTGTTGGACAAAAACCGTAAACCCGGATGAAAGAGATCCACACGAACAAATAATATCTATCGGCAGCCGCTCGATATTTAAGATTGCTGATTTTCTAATGGTCTTTGATTAATAACCTTAATCTTTTTTAATGAAAATCAGCGATCTCTATTTTTCGTTTCTTCTCTTGCTTTTTCGACAGGTAGGGTATATATTGCAATATGTGTTTGGGGATCATCCACTCTAATCTATCGGGCGAATCGTCCGGGGAAAATTAAATATGGCCGGAAAGATACTCGATAAAAGCAGCCTTGCCACCACACTCTGGAACCTTGAAAAAATCAGAACGAACAATACAAAATACAGCCAAAAAGAAATCGACGAAGCCCTGAATTGGATTATCAAACAGCAGAAAAAACCGGCGCGCTACGGTCTTTGTTTCGCCGCTCCAACCGATAAAGATTATAATTCAACCATACTCCCCACAGGCGAGAAAATGAAATCACGGGCCTGCACGGCTCATCTCCTCGGCGAAGAGGCTTTCTGGGCGCTTGCTAAATGGCGCGGCCCCGACGCCACCGGAGTGAAAATCGGTCTTACGGGGATGCTCGGTCGGGCCGGAAGATATCCGGCCTCTGCCGATAAGGGGCGATACTGCTGCTCAATCTGCAGCCTTGCTTTCTGGCGGGCGCTCCGGGCCTCCGGCCTAAAGGAAGGGCAATACTTTATCGAACGCGGGCTTTCCACGATGAGTCTTATCAGGGACTCCAAACGGGGTTGGAAAAGTTTCCAGTTCGGCTACTCGATCTTTGCGCTGTCCAGTCTCGAACACCCTCTCGCGGATAAAGAATTGAAATACGCGGGCGGAAGGATCGAGCGGTCCCTCAAGCACCTCAGAGCATCGAGCGATCCTCATGGCCTGAGAATGTTCGGTTTCGAGCAGGCATTATCCAGAGTTTGATAAAAGTAGTCGAATTTATCTCATCCCAATTCAAGCATTTCCACCGCAACTTCAACAACTCTCTCCGGCTGAATACTTGTCATACAGACATGATCGCCACGGGGGCATGTCATTTTTCCGTGGGGGCTGCATGGCCGGCAATCGAGCTGAATATGGGGTTCAATGACCCTTACTTTTTCGCCGTAGGGCACAAAGCCGAGGCCCGTGGTCGTGGGGCCGAAAATGCTTAACACCGGCGTTTTCATGGCCGCCGCGATATGCCCCGGAGAGCTGTCGTTTCCAATAAGAAGATCGCATTTTTCGATTATCGCAGCAGAGGTCAGAATGTCGCCGTAACCCGCGGCGGAGAATATCCGGCCATCGACCCGCTCGATAATTTCGCCGGCCAGATCGCTATCGTTTGTCCCGCCGATAATTATCGCCGAATCGGCATAACCGCCTTTTAGAAGGGCATCGACCGCTTTCGCATAATATTGCGGGGGATAACGCTTTGTTCCCCATACACTTCCGGGTGCAATTGCGATTGTCATCCCCGAACTCTCGATACCCGCTTCCTCGAAAAAAAGGCGGGCCTTGTCCCTTCTTACTTCCCCCGGAAAAAGCTCGGTTGGCGCGGGTTCGATATCGGGGTTAAGGCCCGTTAGAAGCGCAAGCATTCTCTCCGCCTCGTGCAGCCCCATCGGTCTGCGGGTGGAATCCGTATAAAAAAGCGCGCCGGGAGCCTTTTTAAAGCCAATTCTTTCGGGTATTCTGGCCATGAACGTGAGAAGTCCGGTGCGAAACGAACGGTGCGGGAGAATTGCGATGTCGAAATTCCTCTCCAGAAGTCCGTTTGCCAGACCGAAGAATGCGCCGATCCCCCTGTCTTTGCCGCGTTTATCGAAAACGAGAAGCTCGTCGATATGCGGGTTATTCTCGAAAACCCCCGCACCGGCCGGGGTTGTCAAAACGGTCGGGGCATCCGAAGAGTCACGGAAGGTCTCACGGACACGCCGGATTAGCGGCGTTGTCAGGATACAATCGCCGATAAAGGCGGTCTGGACGATCAGTATTTTCATTCCAAATTCTTTCTGCCGGTTCTCTTATTTGTTCGGGAAAATTGCCCCCGTGTTCCACTTGAATAACCGGCGAGGCGATTTAAGCGAGTTCTGAACTTGTCCGGCATCCGCCCAATAAGAACGGCGGAGATAAAGCCGGTGAGCAACCCTGTCGGCAGGGCGGGCAATGCCACCCAGGGCAAAAGATTATAGGCATTCCCCGGAAAATTCACAAGCCATGCGGCCACCAATAATTGTGCAAGTCCGTGGACGAGCGAACCGCACAAGCTGACTCCGTAAATCGATAGCGGCGCTCCGGTTCTCCTGAGAGTCCCCATCGTGACAGCCGAAACCAGCGCGCCGGATAGCGACATTAAAAAACCCGCGGAACCGAATCGACCGAGCACCAGCGAACCTATTATGACTCTCCCGAGTGCAACCGGAATTCCATCCCACGGCCCGAGCAGGTAAATCGTAATTATTGTCGCGATATTCGCCAGCCCCGGCTTGACCCACGGCACCGGCCTCGGGAGAAGTTCCTCGAAAATCCACAGGGCGCTTCCGACCGCGATCAGAACAGCGAGATAGGCGAGGCGCCCGGATTTATCTGGTGATCGCATCCAGAGACCCCTCTCCTTCGATAATAACCGCGACCCGTCCTGGTGCACAAATAATCACGCTTCCCGGCCTGGAAATCCAGCCTGTTTTCACGCATATTTTATGCGGACAACTCGCGCTGACAACCCTCGCCCTTCGGTCCTTTATCGAGATAACTGCCGGGCCGACCCGGCTTTCTATCGTGAAAGTCGTATCGACCGAAATGGAAATACACTCGATATGGTCGCAAGAAATGATCTTCACCGATTTTGCGGACTCACCCTGCCGGAGCAAGGGAGTAGCCGCAATAAATAAAATTAAAAGGATCGGCAAAATATCCCAGAAAACCGGTTTTAACTTTCGTTCGACCATGGCCCGATAATATCGACCTTTCTCCCGCATTTGTCGCAGTGTCCCCCCTCGTCGATGCCCTCTATTCTTGCACCAAAACCTTCCCTGCGAACGAGCAAATTGTCGCACTTTGGGCAGAGAGTATTGTTCCCCCATGATGTCCGTCGATTGCCGACATAGACATAATCGAGTTTTTCCGAGGCTATCTCGAAAGCTTTTATCAGGATTTCTACCGGGGTCGGAGGAGCTGTGAATTTGTAGCAGGGATAGTAGCCCGAAAAGTGCACAGGGATCGACCGATCGAGTGAGGCTACGAAATCCACCAGCGCGGAGATGTTTTCTTCCGAATCGTTATAGCCGGGGATCAAGAGGTTTGTTATTTCGAGATGCGAGGGGGATTTTGCCACTTTTTTGATTGAATCGAGAACCGGTTCGAGCTGGCCGCCGCAATATTTCCGATAAAAATCATCGTCCAGGGCCTTAAGATCGATATTGAAAGCGTCGATCACACCGAGAAGTTCCACGAGAGGCCCCGGATTTATAAATCCATTGGTTACGAGAACATTGCGCAAACCCGCTTCCTTAATACGCTCGCCGCAATCGATAACATATTCGAAAGCAATCGTAGGCTCGGTATATGTGTAGGCCACGCCTATCGATTTCTCCGAGATCGCGGCGCCAACAAGCGCGTCGCAGCTCAGGCGGGAAGTCGGCCCGTCGGTCTGAGATATGCTCCAATTCTGGCAGAACTGGCAGGAGAAATTGCAGCCTCTCGGCCCGGTGGAGAGAATATTGTCCCCCGGGAAAAAATGATAAAGCGGCTTCTTCTCGACCGGATCGAGAGAGAGCGAAACCACCTGTTCATAGGTTTTTGTGAAAAGTTCGCCGCCGTGATTCACTCTTGCACGGCATATCCCGCTTTTCCCCTCCGGTATCCGGCATTGGTGCGGACACAGCTCGCAAATAACGCCTTTCCCGCTGTCTTCGCGAGACCAAAATTTAGCCGGATGAAGATTCATAGTTTATACTCCTTTTTTCATGTCCCGTATTATATATTCCGCCGCGCCGGACAGCGTGTCGAACACGGCATCGATATTGGCATTATCGATTTCTCTCTCGGTGGCAAGGCCCTCCCCCGTTCGCACAAGCAGCGCTTTCGAGCCGATATTCCGGGCCAGTTCCATGTCGGACGCCATATCGCCAACTACGAACGATTTGCGAATATCTATCGAATGTTCCCGCGCGGCATCTTCCGCCATTCCGGGACCCGGTTTTCGGCATCGGCAATCGCTCCTATATTCCTCGACTTCCCCTTCCGGGTGATGCGGACAATAATATATGGCATCGACCCGCGCGCCGTGCTCCGCGAGCATTTCGCACAGTTTGTCGTGAATCGATTCCACAACTTCCCTGCCAAAATACCCTCTTGCAACCCCCGATTGGTTCGTCAGGATTATTACCGGAATCCCCGCCTTGTTGAGAAGTTTAATCCCCTCGGCGGCGCCCGGCAGTATCTCAATCCTTTCGGGATCGTCCAGAAAGTGGGCATCGACAATAATCGTGCCGTCCCTATCGAGAAACACAGCCTTTTTTAGATGTTTTTGCAAAACTGGAATTACCCCACTATTTATTTTTTCGTCTTTTCAAAATCGTAGGGGCCAACCACGTCGGCCCGCGCGGGCTATTTACCTCCCGCAGTTGCGCAGCAGTTTTTCCCCCTCATTTTTGCTGCGTATAACGCTTTGTCGGCCTCTTTTATCGCCATGTCAATATCCTTTTCTCCCCGATATTCGCTTATACCGAAAGATGCGGTTATTGAATGATTCTTACCGTTATAATTATGCGAATAGTCTTCGATATTCTTCCTGACCTTCTCGACAACTTTGAGGCCGTCGGCCAAATCGGTCTCCGGCAAAATAAGAAGAAACTCTTCACCGCCCCACCTGCCGACATGGTCTTGCTCACGTATCGAAGTTTTCAGGACATTCG
>DAOWNU010000330.1 GCA_030642425.1 bacterium
CCCCGAATCGCGCATCAGGGATATTCCGACATTCTACGGCTCTTTTTCGCCCTACAACGCCGACATGGATTTCCGCGGTCTGGTCACGGCGAGATACGCGCTGGTTCATTCGCTCAACGTCCCCTCCGTGCGGCTGCTCTACACTTACGGCATCCACGAGTTCTACGATTTCCTGCAAGCGGCGGGGATGTCCAATCTCTTTCGCAGTGCGGACGACTATGGCCTGCCGCTCATTCTCGGCGGTTGCGAGGGCACGCTCTTGGATATGGTTATGATGTTCCGCGGCCTCGGCAATTACGGCGAATTCTCCGATCTTAAAATTCTTTTGGACGATACACTTTCTTCGGGCAGGAGCCTTATCAGCCCCGGCGCCTCGTTCCTCGTTCTCGATATTTTGAAAGACCTCAACCGCCCCGGCGCGGAATATTATTGGCATCGATATTCGAGCCGCCGGCCTCTCGCGTGGAAAACAGGCACGAGCTACGGCCACCGCGACGCTCTGGCGATAGGCGTTTCCCCGCAGTGGACTATCGGTGTTTGGGCGGGCAATTTCACCGGCGAGGGCAATCCTAACCTGATAGGCTCGAGATCCGCGGGAAGCCTGCTTTTCAAAATCTTCAACGCGCTCCCCGACGATCCGAATTTTTCTGTGTGGTTCGACCGTCCCGAAAACGACCTTGTTAAAGTAACCCTGTGTTCGGAGAGCGGATATTTGGCGAAAGCGGAATGCGGGCACACAATCGAGGCTGACAGCCCGCCGACTGTAAAGCCGTTTCCGAAATGCCCGTATCACAAAACGCTTTTCCTCAGCGCGGACGGTAAATATCAGGTCTGTTCGAGATGCTGGGAAGTTGGCGAAGTTTTGAAGGTCAATCGCCTCGTGTATCCGCCCGAAGTTGTCCAATATTTGAAGGAAAAGGGGCACGCCTTTCTCGCGGTGCCGCCGCACAATCCCGAATGTCCGACATTGAGTTTCGAGAATCCTATCGGCATAATCTACCCGACAAACGGGGCGCGGATACTTGTGCCGCGCGGCCTCGGCGGCGAGTATCAGAAGGTTATTGCGAAGGCCGCGTGCGCGATAAAGGGCGGCGAATTGTTCTGGTATCTGGACGGCGAATTTGTCGGGGCGACGCTCGATAACCACGAGATACCGCTCGAACTCGGGAGCGGCGATCACTCTTTACAAATTATCGATTCGGAAGGGCACGTGAGATCGATACATTTCCATGCTGGCAAGGCAGTCGGTGGATATTAAACAGCTCAAAAATAAATTTCGAGTAGCCCTTGTGCAATATAAAAGAAAAGGATGTGATAATTGTCAAATCGATAGATACGATTTTTCTTGCATATTATTAAATAAGTTTGTAGTATTTATAAGTAATTTATAACTGATGGAGAAAAGGAATTATTATGAAACTCCAAATACCGGATATAGCTTACGAAGGACTAAAACTCCTTTCTAAAATGACCAAAAAAGAAGCTAAAGCGGTTTTCGATATTCTCGAAAACGTCGAACCGGATATGAACTGGGAATCTCTTAGAATACAGATCGAGAAATCGGGAAAGCCGGGCGGAGAAAACGCTATTGCAGTCCTCGATGCTATTAAAGGGCTTTATGATTTAAGGCTTAGGAACGAACAAACAGTCTCACAATTAGTGTCTGATGTCGTAGAATCGGTAAGAGCAAGCGAGATTGCAAAAGAAGTAAAACCGGATGTTTTAACTCCAAGATTAGAAAAGGCCTTATCTTTTAATAAAACACTCGGAATCACGGCAAAAGCCGAAAACGTGATGTTTGAACATCAAAACGTTTATGTCGAAAGTAGGATATTAACCGATTTAAGGCCCATATTCTTCGAGAATGAAGTCGCCAGTATTGCTGCCAATTCGATAATCCACAACTTACGGATAACATATTTAGAGGATAACGGTCTTAAAAAAGCCGTTTTCGCGATGGATTCCGACGATTTAGTAAAATTAGAAGAAGTAATTAAAAGGGCAAAGCAAAAAGAAAAGGCGATCAGGCTAAATTGTAAAAAAACAGAAACGCCGTGCCTCGAGGGAAGAAAATGACACCGACGCAGCAACAAGGATACGAACGAAAACCCCAAGTTTGGTCACATGATTCCAAACAATACGGGAAAGTTAAGCAAAACTCAGATTCAATAAACCTTCCCGACCTGGACTTACTCAAAATCGAGTTGTATTCGCAATCTCGATTACGACCTATAACCAATGAAGCTATCCAGCCAACGTATCCCTGGGAAAACCCAATTCCACAATTAAGGGCTTTGGCCGACGCAATTAAAAAATCGAAAGAGCTTCTCGATATTCCCGACGAATCTAATTCCGATGGTGCTAAACCCCCAACCACAGAAACATGGTTATCCGCATGTCGGTTTATCTGGAATCATGCGATGGAATTACTCGATTATTCTGGCAATGTAATCGATATACCACTTTTCACGCCCACTCCCTTTGGCGGCGTAGGTTTGGATTGGAATAAGGATACATTCAGAATGTTGTTAACCGTTTGGCCGGATAATAATCGTGTAACTTACTACGGCGACGATACGAAATGGAAAAGCAAAGTTAAAGGCAAAACACGAACAAATGAAATCGATAAGAAGCTAATCTCCTGGTTTAATTATATAAATGAGTAAGTTTCCGATTGAAAATATCCCCGACTCCGATTTAGTTTATCGAAATGCCAAAGACACTTTCCTTAACGAGGATGGTTCCATAAATCCAAGAGTATTTTACGATTTTAAAACGAAAGGCGTAAAAACCTCGATCGCATGGGCGAAATATTGTAATAATCCGGAAGATTCACCTCTTTCTCAAGATGAACCAGAAAGATATGGTGTTTTTAAGTTAAATGTTGGGCGTATCCGAGAAATCGAGGGACAACAAGTAATCCACGATCCTTCAAAATACCAAGCCCATAGCTTGATCGATGGCAAGAAGGACGAGGAAGTTTTGACAGCTTTACTCGAAATCGCCGGTGAACCTGTTATCCCCATACCACCTAAGATTAAATCGTAATCATTTTGCCTCTCCCACCCACGGAGACTATGGGTGCGAGAGTAAAGATACATTACAAAATCAGCAATTATCAATTAGAGATTGCTGATTTTTGTCTTGATAAATGGTTTCATATTATTTATATTGTCTTCACAATAAATCTAAGATGGAGGTCAATGTGAAAGCAATACCGAAAATACAAAGTTCACTTCTTA
>DAOWNU010000075.1 GCA_030642425.1 bacterium
GAGCTCGATTTCCGTCTGGACAGGTTCGCTCTCGAAGGAATCGTCCTCCACCCGAATCGCTTTGCCCGCGAGAAGCATTTCGATCTCCTCGCCGGAGAGAGACTCGAACTGCAGCAAAGCATCGGCGATTATCTTGAGTTTGTCAGTGTTATTTGTTATCAACCCGACCGCTTGTTCCAGTGCGCCCTCCACAAGGCTCGTTACTTCCTCGTCGATAATGCGGTTTATCTCGTCGGAATGCCTTGATCCGCGGGTTATAAGCTCCCTTCCGAGGAATACTTCGCCACCGCCGCCATCGCTGTAATCCAGTGGGCCGAGCTTTTCGCTCATCCCCCAGGAACAGACCATTTTATGCGCGAGGTCCGTGGCCTGTTTGATATCGTTATCCGCGCCGGTTGTCGGGTCTTTGAAAATAATCAATTCCGCCGCACGCCCGCCGAGCAGGTGAACGAGCTTGGTTTTCAAGAAGCTCTTGCTATAGACGTGCCTGTCGCCTTTCGGCAGAAACATGGTTTGGCCGATAGACATCCCCCGTGGGATTATTGTCACTTTGTGCACCGGGTCGCTGCCGGGAAGTAGCTGCGCCACAAGAGTATGGCCCGATTCGTGGTAGGCGGTTATCTTTTTTTCTTCGGGAGAGAGCGCCACACTTTTCCGCTCGGCGCCCATCATAATCTTGTCCCTGGCCTGTTCGAAATCCTTCTGCTCCACCTGATCTTTTTCCCATCGCGCCGCGATAAGCGCGGCCTCGTTTGCGATATTGGCCAGATCCGCGCCGGACAGTCCGGGTGTTCCTCTGGCGATATTCGCAAGATCGACATCGTCCGCGAGCGGGATACCCCTTGTGTGCACTTTCAGTATGCCCGTTCGGCCCTTAATATCCGGCCGGTCGATAACGACCCTTCGGTCGAATCGGCCCGCCCTTAAAAGCGCCGGATCGAGAACGTCGGGGCGGTTGGTCGCCGCAAGAACAATGACTCCGGTATTCGGCTCGAAACCGTCCATCTCGACAAGAATCTGATTGAGCGTTTGCTCGCGCTCGTCGTGGCCGCCGCCCAGTCCGGTTCCGCGCTGTCGCCCGACCGCGTCGATCTCGTCGATAAAAACAATACATGGCGCGTTCGCCTTAGCATTTTCAAAAAGGTCGCGGACGCGGCTCGCGCCCACGCCCACGAACATCTCCACAAAACCGCTTCCCGAGACGCTGAAAAAGGGCACCCCGGCCTCTCCCGAAACGGCCTTCGCCAGAAGAGTTTTCCCCGTCCCCGGCGGGCCGAGCAACAGAACGCCTTTAGGGATCTTTCCGCCCAGCTTGGAGAAGCGCCTGGGATTTTTCAAAAAGTCGATAACTTCCTCGAGCTCCTGTTTGGCCTCCTCACAGTCCGCGACATCCTCGAAACTCACCTTTGCCCTGTCAGGCGCGATCCTCTTTGCCCTGGATTTCCCAAAACCGAATATGCCCTTCTGGTTCCCCTGCATACGGGAGATCATTAAAAAATATAAAAGCGGGATCAAAAGCCACGGCAGGATCGAGATTGCGATAGACAGCCATCCGCCGCTATCCTCTTCCGCCGAGACCTCGACACCCTTGTCGCGCAGGGTCGTCACCAATTCCGGGTCTTCGAATGGAATATAGGACTCGAATTTTTGATAGCTTATCTCTTCCTTGCCGACAAGAGACCTCTTTGGTGAGCGGAATTCTCCGAGTATATTCTTTCCCTTGAATGTTATTTCGCCGACATTGCCGCCATCGACTTCGGCGATAAACTCGGAATAGCCCAATTTTAAAACGGGATTTCGGTCGCCGTAAAAAATCTGCGCGAGAATTATCGCCACCGCAAAAAGCAATACCCAGAGCGCGAGTCCGCGGGTTTTTGTTCTCCAGTTTCCGGCTTTGGGGGTTTGCGGTTTATTGTCGTTTAAGGGCATCATATCGACTATCGCTTTCTCACGCCTCCGTTGATATAATCGTCGTGTTCCAGAGCTTCCTCACAACCCACACAGCAGGATGCATAAGGGATAGCCATGAGCCTCTCTATCGGGATATTGCACCCGCATTCGACACATTGGCCGTATGTTCCTTTTTCAAAACGAGCCAGGGCTCCTTCGATAAGCGCAAGGAGGTTATTCTCTTTGCTGGCGAGGATATATGCCTTTTCAAATTCCGCGGTTTCCGCGCCCATATCCGCCGGGTGCGTTGTGAAACTCGACACTTCGCCCGTCGATTCTTTGCGGTTCTGATGAAGCGTCTTATTCTCGAACCGCCCCATTTCGTTATCGACCTCGTTTTTGATCTTGACCAACAACTTTCTCAGTCTTTCCAATTCCCTTGTTCTCATTTTTTCTCTTTCTTTGTTTAAAGAGGGGTTTGATAACTTATAATCTACATAATTATAGGGAGTTCAAGAGTTCGCAGCCTTTCCACTTCCTTGTTTCTTCAGCTTTTCAACTCCCAAAATGTATCTCAAACAGCTAATCTTGTTAGTATAATTATTATAAAGACGATTTCCACCTATATTTTTCGCGCCCTTTTTATCGAAATTTTCGTCGGATGACCGTTCAGGTCCCATTCCTGCGTCCATTCGGCATCCCGAAGCAGTTGTGTCTTTATTTCGATTGCGAGCACCTCGCCCTTTATCCACTCGATATTCGCCTCGATAGCCTTCGCGATCTCTTCCGAAGTTTCGATACCGGCGACGATTCTGTCTGTAACCTCGAAATCCGCCTGCTTGCGGGTGTTCTGCAGCTTGTTGACCAATTCGCGGGCGTGGCCTTCGGCAATCAAGGATTCATCCAGAACCGTAACGAGGCCGACCGCCAGATCCTCCTCGGAAACGACGGAAATTCCCTCCGCCGGGCCTGCAGTAAGTATCAGTTCCTCCTCGACCGATATTGCGATCTCCTCGCCGTCCATATTGATATGAATGGCGCCGCCCCGGGCCGCATCCTTAATCGTATCGGGGGCGAGGCCGGAGATTATTTCGGACAGCTCCTTCATCCGCTTGCCGAAACGCGGCCCGAGTGTTTTGAAATTGGCCTTCGCAGAATATGAGAACAGGCTCTCGCGCTCCACTGTCTCCACAGCCTTCACGTTCAGTTCCTTCCCGATAAGCCGCCTTGCCCATTCGGGAAGGCCCTCCGTCCCCTCCCCCGCGATAGACAGTTTCGACAGCGGCTGACGAACCTTTAGATTCGCGGCCTGACGGGCGTTGCGGCCCATAGTCGTAACCCGCTCCGTAAGCGCCATTATCCTATCCAGTTCCGGGTCTATTGCGGACTCTTCGAATTTCGGGAATTCGGTCAGATGCACGCTCGGTTCGAGGCCCTCCATTTTCTCATGAAGCCCCCGCCATATAACATCCGCGGTCATCGGAGTAAAAGGCGCGATCAATTTCGCAACCGTTGTCAGGGCGTCGTAAAGGCTGCGATATGCCGCGAGTTTGTCATCGTCGAGATCGCTGCCCCAAAAACGCTTTCTCGACAGGCGCACGAACCAATTTGAAAGCGCATTATTCACGAAATTTGCTATCCGCCGCGTGGCCCGTGTGAGCTGGTATCCGTCGAGGTCCGCGCCGACTTCTCGCACGAGCGCATGAAGGCGGCTTCTCAGCCAGAGATCGATCATTGCGGGTTTGCCGCGTGGCATTTCCGGAGACCAGCCGTCGATATTGGCGTAGAGCGAGAAGAAGCTGAACGTGTTTTTCAGCGTGTCGAAAAATGTCCGGGAAACCTCGGCCACGCCGTCGGCGTCGAACTTCGTCGGGAGCCAGGGGGCGCTCGTGGTAACGAGATACCATCGAAGCGGGTCCGCGCCGAAACTGTCGATAACCTCGATCGGATCGGCGGCGTTGCCGAGCCGCTTCGACATTTTCTGTCCGTTTTTATCCAGAACGAGACCGTTGACAAGACAGCGTTTGTAGCTGGATCTGCCCATGACAAAAGTCGAGATCGCCAGCATAGTGTAAAACCAGCCGCGCGTTTGGTCCACGCCTTCGCAGATAAACTCTGCGGGGAAATAATTTTTCTCGAAATCGTCCTCGTGTTCGAAAGGATAATGCGCCTGCGCGAACGGCATCGCGCCGCTGTCGAACCAGCAATCGATAACATCGGGGACGCGTCTCATTTTTCCGCCGCATTCGGGGCATTTCAGTATCACGTTATCGATAAAGGGCTTAT
Source organism: bacterium (assembly GCA_030642425.1). Taxonomy (GTDB): domain Bacteria; phylum UBP14; class UBA6098; order UBA6098; family UBA6098; genus DAOWNU01. The sequence continues at coordinate 4,177 of DAOWNU010000075.1, forward strand.
GAAGGTCCATGCCGTCGCTAAAACCCGCAATCGCGAGTTCGGCAAGCCCGGCCCGCGAGCCGACAGCGACTTTTTTATTGCAGCTTTCGCAAATCCAGATCGGCAACGGCGTTCCCCAGTATCGTTCGCGCGAGATAGCCCAGTCGATATTGTTCCGAAGCCATTCTCCGAACCGTCCCTCGCCAATCTCGGGCGGGAACCACTCGATATTCTCGTTCGCTTCGAGCATTTTTTCCTTGAACGACGTGGTGCGGATATACCAGCTTGTGCGCGCGAACATCACGAGCGGGCTGTCGCATCGCCAGCAGAAAGGATAGCTGTGCACTATCGTGCCGACATGGAAAACCAGTCCGCGCTTTTCGAGGTCTTCGATTATTTCCGGATCGGCCTCTTTGAAAAATTTTCCGGCGAAACGACCGGCTTCCGGGGATATCGTGCCGTCCGGCTCGACAAGTTGGATAAGCGGAAGGTCGAATTTTTTTCCCTCCTCATAGTCTTCCTTACCAAACGCCGGGGCGATATGCACGATTCCCGTTCCGTCCTCGGTGGTTACATAATCGGCGTTAATAGCGAACCACGCATTTTTTTTCGGCTCAAAGAATTTGAAAAGCGGCTCGTATTCGGTTCCGGCCAGCTCCGATCCTTTCACGCTCTCGATAATCTCCGGCAAATCCTCGCCGAAAACCGCCCCGAGACGCTCCTTTGCCAGCCAGAGATATTGCCCGCCATCGCGGACTTTGACATAATCGACTTCGGGGTGAAAAGCCACCGCGACATTGGACAGCAACGTCCACGGAGTAGTCGTCCAGACCAGAAAATACTCGTCTTCTTTTCCCGCAAGCCTCATGCGCACGGTTATCGAAGGGTCTTCCGTATTCCGGTAGCCCTGCGCGACCTCGTGGTCAGAAAGGCCGGTGCCGCAGCGCGGGCAGTATGGCAGCACCTTGTGTCCGCGATATATCAACCCCTCGTTGAAAAATTTCGCAAGAAGCCACCACACGGATTCCATATAATCCGGGTCGAGCGTGACATAGGGGTCGGACATATCGAGCCAATAGCCGATCCGCCTCGTCATCTCCTCCCACTCATCGACGAACTTGAAAACGCTGCACTTACAGGCCTCGTTGAACTTATCCACGCCCAATTCTTCGATTTCCCCTTTTTGGGAAATACCAAGCTCCTTCTCGGCGCTAATCTCGACCGGCAGGCCGTGCGTGTCCCACCCCGCCTTGCGCTCGACAAGATGCCCCTTCATTGTTTGGTAACGGCACACGATATCTTTCAGCGTGCGCGCGAGGACGTGATGCACCCCCGGAAGGCCGTTCGCGGTCGGCGGGCCTTCGTAGAAAACGAACTTTGGATCGTTCTCACCTTTCTTCAAAACCCGCGCGAAAATCTTTTCCTCGTCCCAGATACTCAGGATTTTGTTTTCGAGGTCCAGCTGTGTCAGTTTGCGGTCTATTTCAAGATATTTCTTTTCCGTCATAATTTATTCCTTAACAATAGTTTCGACTTCGAGTTCCGCGTTCTCGTTCTCCCATCGAAGAGTGATATAGGCATAATACAGCCCCGGCTCGACCGGATTTCCACGGTTATCCAGCGCGTTCCATCCGAGTGAATGTTCCCCCGCGGCGAGGAACATATCGGGGAGCCTTCTTATCGATTTGCCGTTTTTGTGGATTACAATTATTGCGTCCGCAGCGTGGGTTACTTCGAACTCTATAAAGGCGTTCGGTTCTTCGTAGAAGCCGCCGCTATAGGCGATTTTCAGGATTGAATCCTGCCCGCCGAACGTCATAGCGAAGCTGTCGGCCACCACGGGAACATTGTTCACCTTTATAAGACCCACCTCCGGCAGGCCGGAAAAATGCACTCTTGCCGGCCTTTCCGGTCGATGCAGCCGGATTTGCCATTCGTCGCTTTTTGCCGGGGGGCGAATATCGGCCCACAGCGCATTTATAAACTCGTAATTTGTGTCCGAAAAGGTAAAATAGCAATAGAACCCGACCGGCGGGAGCGGCGGCGCGACCATATCTAGCTCCCTGTCGAAACCCGCCGTCGCGCTCGGGGCCATTCCTATCGTTAGCTCCTGCGCCCTTCCCGCATCGACAGTAACAAAAGTCTCCCATGCCGCAGCGCTCACGCAAAGAGCCGCAAATAGTATTAAGTATGTGAAACGTTTTGTCATAATTCATACATGTTAGCAACTTCAACAATCGCAGATTATAATGTATTATATCCGGCTTCGCAATAAAAAAAATTCGCATCCTTCCCGCAGAGCCATTCTCCCCGGAATTTAATAATCTCCACCTTAATAGACGCGGCGTTCCGCCGGGCATTCCCCCATCGAGCGAGACGCTCGACCTATTAAATGTAATTAAAAACCCTAAAGGGCTTAGACATTCCAGCATCCAACCGGATTGTTCTTAATTCAAAATCCGTGTTTTAACATTTCTTGTATATTAAATATAGCTTTAAAGGCTATCTCATTTACCCGTTGACATCCCGAATAAGTTGATTATCTTATTCGCTCAATCGGAGAACCCGTGCGCAAACGGGCCGAACAAACGAAAATACAGGGAGGAATAATGGAAGTTACTATTGGAAAAGCGAAATTGTCTATTGTCCAGGGGGATATTTCCCAAATTAGCGTCGACGTTATTGTCAACTCCGCCAACGACAAGCTATGGATGGGAAGCGGTGTCGCGGGCGCAATCAAAAAGGCCGGCGGCGAAGAGATCGAACTCGAGGCCATGAAAAAGGGGCCGATCCCGATAGGCGACGTCGTTCTCACCGAAGCCGGCAATCTTCCGGCGAAAAAGGTCATCCACGCCGTCGTGATGGGGCAGGACCTTCAAACTAATGCCGAATATATCCGCAAGGCCGTGAAAAACACAATCAAGGCCGCGGACAGTATCCCCGCCGAATCGCTGGCAATGCCCGCTTTCGGCACCGGTATCGGGCATTTCCCCGCCGAAGAGTGTTCGGAAATAATGGTCGAGGAGGCTGTGGAGGGACTTCTCAACGCCGCCAATTTGCGCCGGCTAAATATAATTCTGAAAGACCCCGGCATATACGAAATTTTCAAACATGCGCTCGAGGCCAAGTTCAGTCATAAATAGGGGTCAACCGCGTTGACCCGTCTTGTTCCCTCTGTCGTTCCAGACTCCGAACCGGAATTCCCCCGCCACCACCCTTGGATTCCGGCTTTCACAGGAATGACCTCGTTATCGATCATCGTTTTTCTCTCGCACCCACGCTCCCGCGTGGGGCGCGTCTTTCCTGACGCTCTGCGTCGATTCTGTTTTAATCGCCTTAAATAAATTTATCTGAAATAACGTCATTTCTTGTAAGCGCCGCCTCTTGTAGAAATCCTGAATACGAGATAGGTTCTGTCTTCGGCTATCGCTTTAATAAAAATTCGATATCTGCCAACTCGTATCCGGTAGACATCCTTCTTCCCTTTGACAGGTTTTATATCGATAGGTCCTCGTTCGGCGAGTTTCTTAAAAACTTTGTCGATATTTCTCCTGTAACCGGTCGGCAATTTCCGATATTGCTTGTGCGCTTCATTGGAAAACTCTATTCTCCAGCTTGCCATTCTACCGTCTTTCCCTTCCGGTATTCTCTCAAACCCTTTTCAAGGCTCCTGGACTCGGCAGGAGAAAGCGGAGACGTATCGCTCACGATAAAAACATGCTCAAAAACGTATTTCTGGGAGCGTTGCAATAAGTGGGTCTCGAATGAGGCCTAATGAATTACTTGCAAATAAGTTATAAAGAGTTATATTCGTGTCATGAGAAGAACAAAAAAAAACGATGTCCCTTTTGTGACAGCC
>DAOWNU010000429.1 GCA_030642425.1 bacterium
ATAGGCCTCAAGCAGAAGCAGCTTCCGTTTGACGAGATTGTCGAGATTGGCCATGCGTCCGTCGAAGGCTTCCTGCGCAGTCTTCCAACGTCCCTTGAGCGTTGCGATATTCCCTTCAAGCTCTTCGGAAGTAATCGTGTACTTGCCGACCTTTGCCACCGTGTCCTCCGGTGCAGAACCGCAACCGGCGAACATAATGATAAACATCATGGCGACGAGCATCGATCCGGCGATAAGTTTTTTCATCTTTCCTCCTCTTTACTGTTATTTAATAAATTACTTAAAGTAATACCTGTATTCGTAAAACCATATTCGTAACACCTGTTATTCAAGATATTTCAATGCATTACGCATATATTCCAGCTTAGACCCGACCTCATCCTGTTGAGAGCGAGTCTTTTCCACAACCTCTTTAGGGGCGTTAGAAATGAAACTATCGTTGGATAATTTCTTCATAAATCCAGACAAAACGCCCTCTAACCGCTTGATTTCCTTTGTCAAACGGGCCTTTTCGGCGTCCAGATCGATAAGCCCCTCGAGGGGCAAATATATCCGGCTATTATTAACAATCGCCGTGCCAACCGCACCTTTTGGGCGATTTTCTTCCACGAAAATTTTCTCGATCCGCGCTAGCGCGGCGAGCATATCAGAATGCCGCTCGATAATATTCTTTTGCGAACCGTCCGAAGGAACGATGAACGCCCTTCCGACGCGTTTATTGCCTATGCCCGCGGCGTTTTTTATATTCCGAAGCGCCTCCGCAAGCTTTTCGATATAGGAAAATTCCGCCTCCGCGCCGTCGTCGATAAGACCGTGATCTATAAGCGGCCACCGGGCAACGATACACGCCTCCGCGCCAAGCCCGTCATTGATATTATCTTTTAGTTTCTGCCATATCTCCTCGGTCACGAACGGCACTATCGGGTGCCACAGCCGAAGAATTTCCTCGAGCACGTGCAGTGAGACTATCTGAACATCCTTTTCCCCTTCGGCGAAACGATGCTTCACGGCCTCGAGATAGATATCGCAATACTCGCCCCAGAAAAAATGATATAAATGGCCGACCGCCTCGTCCAGCCTGTATTTCTCCAGCGCCGATTCCGCCTTTTCCTTGGCCTTCTGGAGCCGCGATAGTATCCACCTATCCACAAGCTGAGTTGTGGGCGGTTCGCGGAGTTCGGGTAACGATATTTCCGCTGTAATATTGCCCAGCACCAACCGCGAGGCGTTCCACAGCTTATTGCAGAAATTCCGCCCCTGCGCAAAGCTATCCATATCGACAAAAAGGTCCTGGCCCGCACCCGCCTGCGAGAGCAAAATATAGCGGAGCGCGTCGCGGCCATACAGCTTTATAACGTCCAGCGGGTCGATCCCGTTCCCGAGAGACTTGCTCATCTTGCGCCCCTGCGAATCCCTGACCGTGCCGTGGATATATATACTATGGAAGGGCAATTCCCCCATGAAATGCTCGGACGCCATAATCATCTTGGCGACCCAGAAAAATATTATCTCGCTCGCGGTAACCAGAAGGTCCGTCGGGAAGAATCTTTTCAGATCGTCCGACTCGATATCGGGCCAGCCGAGCGTTGCGAACGGCCACAGCCACGAACTGAACCACGTATCGAGAACGTCGGAGTCCCGACGCAAATTCGTGCCGCCGCATTTCGGGCAGACGGTCGGGTCTTCGCGCGCGACTATCGGGGTGCCGTCGGCGCAGTCCTCGCAATACCACACGGGAATTCTATGCCCCCACCAAAGCTGGCGGCTGAGACACCACGGGCGGACATTTTCGAGCCAGTTATAATAGACGCCGTGCCATCTGTCCGAGAAAAATTTCGATTTGCCCCTTCGGACGATAGCGAGGGCCGGCTCCGCGAGCGGCTTCATTTTCAGAAACCATTGATCGGAAAGATATGGCTCGACAAGCGTCCCGCAGCGATAGCAATGGCCGGCGGAAAGCTCGTGATCCTCGACCTTAACAAGCAATCCCTTTTCTTCCCATGCCTCGACAATCGCCTTTCGCGCCTCGAACCGGGTCATGCCCTTGAAAGGGCCGCCGTTGGAATTGATATGGCCGTCGATAGTAATAATATTGATAAAGGGCAGTCGGTGGCGCGTTCCAATCTCGAAATCGTTAGGATCGTGCGCTGGCGTGATTTTCACCGCGCTGGTGCCGAATTCTATATCGACATAATCGTCCGCGATAATCTTGAATTTGCGGTCGAGGAACGGATGCTGGATAAACTTGCCGATAAATTCGCCGTAACGTGGGTCTTTCGGATTGACCGCGACCGCGGTGTCGCCGAGCATTGTTTCCGGCC
>DAOWNU010000359.1 GCA_030642425.1 bacterium
GTCAGTCATCACGGCGAAAAAGTTCTTGTGTCGGCGCATTTTGGCAATTCTCCCGGCTTTGCTTGGTATTACGGCGACCCGGCAGATATTGTCGCACGAACTCCGAGATTTTGCGGCGACGGCTATTATGGCGCTTTGGGAATCAATCTCGATCCCGGAGACTCGGCCTTTTTCAGGTTCGCCGTTATTCCCCCTCATTATCCAATTCCACCCATATCCGACACGCTGCGCATCTCCATTTTTGGCCGCAACGGCCCAGAAATCGATACGACAGTATTGACAAAGAATTTGATTTTACGTTCCGACATGGAGCCGCCGGAATCCCTGATGATAATAGCGAAAAACTGCGCGCCCGGGGCCGAGGCGGTCGATTTAAAAACTAACGTGGCGCCTTTTTTCTTCCACGGCGATTACTACCACATATATCGCGATACAACGGCCCTCTTCAATATGTCTCAGCTCGACTCCTCGAACCTGCTGCCACTTCATACAACAAGCCTCTATTTCACCGATTATTTCGCGGATACTTTGTGGCCGCATTATTTTTCGGAGAGCAAGGGCGTGTGCGACACTCTGGTGAACCTGTTCTATGTTTTCACAGCGGTCGATACCGGGGCCACCGCGCCGGACGGGTTTTCTGAAGGGCCGCCGGGCCAGTGCGTTTGCGAATTCGATCAGGCGCTCGGAACTCACGCGACATTCGGCGCGCTGAACCTTGTCTCGATCCCATGCCTCCACGACGAATATAGATTTGCTTCCGACCTCGAAGCCCTCGGCGTTAATCAGGTTCTCGAGTGGGAAAAATTTACACAAAGCTGGACTACTGTCGGATACAAATTCGATCCGCTCGGCTGGATCGTGGACAGCCCGCTTCAGGTCTCGCACGTTTATTATATCACCGGGACCCACGGTGTTACGCCGGAACTATTTTCAACCTACGAGCCGGGGATTATTCCATCGACCGACTCTGTATTCACGATCAATTCCAACGTATTCGGCGAAAGAAATATAATAATGCTCCCCTTCAAGACAGCTTTTATGGAGGGCATACACGACGCGTGGACGCTCGAGACCTCTATCGAAGGCATAGGCCCTTTAGGAACGGATTTCTATCAGATTGATGTCTGGAATAGTGCAATAATGAGTTGGGAATGTATAGGTTATGAATATCCGACCATTCCTTCATGGTTGATTAATCCTCATGTGCGGCCGGGAATGCCCTACCGAATATGGGTAAATACGTCCGCGCCCTTCGACTGGCCGATTACATACTAATTGTTTCCTCAAAGAAAAGAATTTTCCCGCAGAAAAGTTAAGAAGAAAAGGTAAAGGTTAGCAGGCGCCCCGCGATTATGTCAGCCTGTCGCCGGTTACGCCGGGTTCTACCGAGACCGCATCGATGTTGTTTTTCATCCGCATGAGGCGGCAAGGGCGTGTTTCGAGCTTTTCTTTGGAAAAATCGTTGTTTTTTGGCGTTGCTATACTTTCTCTCCTTTCAGAAATGCTCAATTTTGCCGCAACATCGACCGTTCCCGTGGATACATTGAAGGCTCCCGCTTTCTGGAGAGGTCAATGTAGCGCCTGGATTGGCCGTTGCAGTCGCAGGATTGACCAATTTATCGACGGGCTTGGCTATTGCAGCGCCGTGTTTTGTTGATGTAACGACTGGCTTGGCTATTGCAGTCGCTGGATTGACCAATTTATCGGCGGTATTGGCCGTTGCAGTCGCAGGATTATTCAATTTAACGGCGGGATTGGCTATTGCATCCGCTGGATTATTCAATTTAACGGCGGGATTCATCAAATTAACGACCTTATTCATTGATTTTCAAAGAGTTACGGTTACCGGCACGCGCCGGTGGCGTTTTGGGTTAAATTCCCCAATTTTCTCCCGCGCAAACAATTATTACCCTCCGCAGGTTTTTTTTAGGGATATATGAAAATTCCGTAGGGGCGCGACGGTGGCGCGCCCGTTTTGAAATTTACGCAAATCCCACGACGGGCATGTCGCCGCCATGCCCCTACGGCGATTCCGCATTTTCAATTCGTAGGGGACAACCGCGTTGCCTCCGGCGCGTGCCGGTTGGCCCGTCCGCAAATTAACGACATCCGTTTTTTCCACGACGGGCGTATGCGATACGCCCCTACAATAATCATATTCCCAAAATTTGTAGGGGAGGGTCCGAGACCCTCCCGTTTTCATATCACGATTATCGTAATTCGACGACGGGCGGCTCTAAGACCGCGCCCCTACTTTAATCGACTTATTCATTTATTTGACTTGATTCCCGGACGTTTGGGAATATATTTCACAGTGCAAACGAACATATAACAACAAAGGCCACTATGAAAGAACGCGAAGTCAATCTCGAACTTGCTATCGAACATGGACTTACAAAAGACGAATATGAGCGTATCATCGAATATCTCGGGCGTGCGCCGACTTTTACCGAGCTTGGCGTCTATTCGGTCATGTGGAGCGAGCATTGCAGCTATAAAAGCTCTGTCAAATATCTGAAAACGTTTCCGAAAGCGGGAAGGCACGTGCTCGCAGCGGCGGGGGAGGAGAACGCCGGCGCGCTCGATATCGGCGACGGCCTCGCGGTCGTGTTCAAGATAGAAAGCCACAATCACCCTTCGGCGTTGGAACCCTTTCAGGGCGCGGCAACCGGGATAGGCGGGATTCTCAGGGATATTTTCAGCATGGGGGCGAGGCCGATAGCCGCGCTCGACAGCCTGCGATTCGGAAAACTCGAAAATCCTAAGCAGCAGCATCTTTTCAACGGCGTGGTCGAGGGAATCGCCAGATACGGCAACTGTTTCGGCGTGCCGACAGTTGGGGGAGAGGTCGTTTTCGACGGGGCCTATTCCGGCAACTGCCTCGTCAACGCGATGGCGGTGGGGATTGTCCAAAAAGACAAAATGATGCCCGCGAAGGCCGAGGGGATCGGCAATCCGGTCTTTATCCTCGGGGCATCGACCGGCAGGGACGGCATCCA